>CALLYN010000909.1 GCA_937858455.1 uncultured Kouleothrix sp. | reverse complement strand
GGCGGTGCGCGCGGCGGTGCGCGCCGACGGCCAGGGCGCGCTGATCAACGCGTCGCGCACAATTATGTACGCCAGCGACGGCGAGGGCTTCGCCGAGGCCGCGCGCGCCGAGGCGCTGCGCCTGCGCGATGCGATCAACGCCGCGATCGCCGACGCCCCGGCGCGGTAGCGCCGGCGCTCCCGCAATATGCCGCTGTTTGCCATGAGCACGCCATGCGCTTCGACTTACTACTCGCGCGGCTGCTCGACGACGTAGCCCAGGAGCACCTGGCGCTGCGGCGGACGACCCGCTACATTCTGCCGCTGCTGCTGCTGCCGATCGGTTTCGCGCTGGCCCAGATGGCGCGCGGCTGGCTTGGGCTGATCACCGGCGGCGTGGCGGTGCTGGTGCTGCTGGCGCAGATCGAGCTGTTCGTGCGGCCTACAGTGGCGCGCGCGCGCGTGGCCAGCCGCGATATGTCGCTGTTCCTCGGGCTGCCGCCCAGCCGGGCGCCGCGCGACACGCGGCAGCTGCTGGCATTGCTGGCGCCGGCCGCGCTGGCGCTGACGGCCAGCATGGCTATCGCCTTCCCAACCATGCTGGCGCGCGCCGAACCCTGGCAGCACCTGCTGGCGCTGGCGCTGGGCATAGGCGCGCTGCTAGCGATCGGCCAGCGCCTCGCACAGGTGCACGCGCTGCTCGGCAGCATCGAGCGGCGGCTGCGCGCGGCCGACGAGCAGCCAGCCCCGAGCGGCGCACGGCCTTCTGATGGGCTGCTCGACCCGGCAATCGCCCGGCGCATGGCCGGGCTGACCTTCCCTGTGCTGGCGCTGGCACCGGCCGCCCAGGCGCTGCTGCGCGCCGAGGCCTACCTGGCGCTGCGCGACTTCCCAGCCACCAGCGACGCCGAGCTCCAGGCCGCGCTGGCCGACCTGGCGCAGCAGGCCCACGCCGACGAGCTGCGCCACTGGCTGCTGCCGCCGGTAGGCGGCAAGATCTACCTGCCGATCGCCGCCAACGGCGTGCTGGCGCGGCTGCTGGGCGACACCGCGCGCCGCCTGGGGATGGACGGCGCTTTTTCGGCCACGCTTGGCACCTGGCTCATCCGCCTGCCGCCGGCGCGCTCTTATGCCGTGGCCGGCCGGCTGATCGACGCGCTGATTGCGATCGGGCTCGCGCCGCCCGGCTCGATCCTGCCGCATCACCTGACCGTCCAGGGCGACCTGGGCGGCGAGGCGCGCGTGCTGAGCATCGTGCACCTGATCGCCACGCCGCTGCTGTTCGAGGAGCGGCCCGGCCCGGCACAGGCCGACGAGCGGCCGTTCATCATGCGCGGCGGCGGCGTGCTCGACGATATGGCCGGGCGCGGGCGGCAGAGCGGGCCGCGCACCGATTTCGTCGACGGCTTTATCTTCGCCCAGGCCCCCGGCCTCGACGGCGTCGAGCACCTGACCGCGCACACGATCAATCTGCGCGTCAAGCAGGTGCTGGCGTTTGGCCTCCAGGCGTCGCGGCGCCCGGCCGAGCGCCGCAGCCCGGCCGAGCAGCGCGCCGCCGACGCGTACATCCAGCTGCGCGCCAGCCTGCGCGACCTGCTGACGCGCTACGGGCTGGCGGGCATGCTCGAAGTCGATTGGATCGACGGGCGCTGGAGCGAGATCTGGCCGCTGATTCTGCGCATGAGCGAGCTGAAAGAGCGCGATACGGCATTTCTGCGCGAGGCCCAGCAGCTGCGCGACCGCGCGCTCGACGCGATTGAGGGCGCGGCAGCGCAGGCCAGCTGAGCCATGCTATAATAGCCACGCTCGATACTCTACACGCCGCCGCGCCCCGCCGGCCGTGGCGCCCTTTGAGGACCAGATGGCAGGCAACAACGGCCAACCGAACCCGACAGTGGCCGACAATCGCAAGGCGCGCCACGACTATTTCATCGACGAAAGCTACGAGGCTGGCATTGCGCTCACCGGCAGCGAGATCAAATCGGCCCGCGCCGGCCGGGTGAACCTGCGCGGCGGCTATGCCCGCGTGGTGAACGACGAGGTGTGGCTGTACGATGTGCATATCTCGCCCTACGACCAGTCGGGCACGTATTTCAACCACGAGCCCACCCGCCCACGCAAGCTGCTGCTACACCGCCGCGAGATCAGCCGCATCCTCGGCCAGGTCGAGCGCCAAGGCTTCACGCTGGTGCCGCTGCGCCTCTACTTCAAAGGCCGCCGGCTGAAGGTCGATCTTGGCCTGGCGCGCGGCAAAAAGCTCTACGACAAGCGCGACGATATCGCCAAGCGCGAGGCCAAGCGCGATATCGAGCGGGCCATGAAATCGCGCTCGCGCGAGTGACGCCCCGCACAAGCCGGCCGGAAGATAGGCAGCAGCAGGCCATGCGGTCGCGCCGCCCTGCATCCTTTGCCTGTCGTGATCGCCAGGAGGACGAGCATGTCGGCTAGCTACGCCCTCTACGAGCAGATCTACGCCGTGGTCGAGCAGATCCCGCGCGGCATGGTCGCGACCTACGGCGACATCGCCGCGATCGTTGGCGGCGGCTGCGACGCGCGCACCGTCGGCTTCGCGCTGAACGAGACGCCCGCCGCCCAGGCGCACCTGCCCTGGCAGCGGGTGATCAACCGCCAGGGCGGCATCAGCACGCGCGGCCTGGCCCAGCGCCAGCTGCTCGAGGACGAAGGCGTGGCCTTCGACGCGCAAGATCGCGTGATCATGGCGCGCTTCCGCTGGCCCGGCCCTTCTGCCGAGTGGGCCGCCGCGCACGGCTTCAACACGCTGCCGCCGCGCGACGACGCCGAGCAGCTGAGCTTGTTCTAACGCGCTGACGCTTGTGCCGCCATAGCTGCCTGAGAAAAGAAACCCCGCCGTATGCCGAACGCCACCGCGCATGCCCCCGCCGATCTCGTGGCGCCGCTGGTGCTCACGATCGATATCGGCACCTCGTCGGTGCGTACGCTCGTCTACGACGCGCGCGGCCAGGCCGTGCCCGGCGTCGGCGGCCACGAGCCCTACACCGTGCGCGCCGCGGCCGACGGCAGGAGCGAAGACGACGCCGATGATGCGATCGCGCGGGTTGCGCGCTGCGTCGACGCAGCGCTGTCGCAGGCCGGCGCGCTGGCCGCGCACATCGGCGCCGTGGCCGTCGATACACTGGTTTCGAACATCCTGGCGATCGACGCCAGCGGCCGGCCGCTCACCCCGCTGATCACCTACGCCGACACGCGCAACGCCGACGACGCGGCAGCCCTCAGGCGCGAGCTCGACGAGCGCGCGGTGCACCAGCGCACCGGCTGCATGCTGCGCACCAGCTACTGGCCGGCGCGGCTGGCCTGGTTCAAGCGCACCCAGCCGGCGACCTGGCGCAGCGCCGCCCGCTGGATCACGCTCGGCGAGTACCTCGAGCTTCAGCTGTTTGGCCAGTGCCGCGCCAGCTACTCGGCTGCGTCGTGGGGCGGCCTGCTCGGCCGGGCGAGCCTGGAGTGGGACGCGCCGCTGCTGGCGCATCTGCGCCTCGGCGCGGGCCAACTCTCGCCACTCGTTGGCGCCGACGCGCCGCTG
>CALLYN010000908.1 GCA_937858455.1 uncultured Kouleothrix sp. | reverse complement strand
AGGCCCCACTCGAAGCGCGAGCGCAGGCGCTCCTCGAGCGTCAGGATGGCCTTGGGCGGCCGGTCCGACGAGATCACGATCTGCTTGCCTGCCGAGTGCAGCGTATTGAAGGTATGGAAGAATTCTTCCTGGGTGCTTTCTTTGCCGGCGATAAACTGGATATCATCAATCAGCAAAATATCGATATTGCGATAGCGAATGCGGAACTCTTCAGTCTGCTGGCGGCGAATAGCGTTAATGAGATCATTCGTAAATTTTTCCGACGAAACATATAGCACATTGATCTCGGGATCGCGATCGAGCGCATAGTTACCGATTGCGTGTAGCAGGTGGGTTTTTCCTAGCCCAACGCCACCATACAGGAACAGCGGATTGTAGGCCTGAGCCGGATGCTCGGCTACAGCCATGCACGCGGCATTCGCGAGGCGGTTGCTCGAGCCGACGATGAAGCGATCGAAGGTATAGCGGGCGTTGAGCATCCCCGAGCGCATGCTGCTCGAGAACTCGAGCTGCTGCATATTCAGCCGCTCGTAGCGATTACCGGCATCGCTGGCGTGGCCGTTGGCGTAGCCGTTGCCATTGGTGCTGGCGGGGTTATAGGCCGGCGCTTGCTCAAAATCGGGCATATCGTCGTCCTTGCCGTACTCACGGCTGGTGAGCCGGTTTTCGGCCGAAACCGGCTGAGGCGAGGCGATCACCACGCGTACCTGCACCGGGAAGCCGATCAGCTGGCTGATCAGATCGCGCAGCGGGACGGCATAGCGATTCTCCAGGCCCTCTTTAAAAAACGCGCTCGGCGCGCCGATCGTGGCAATGCCATTATCGACCGACAGCAGCGTCGCGCGCCGCAGCCAGGTGTTAAACTCGTGCCGCGAGGTTTGCACCTGCATGGTTCCGAGTGTTGAATTCCAGATTTTGGTGAGGTTCACACCAACCTCCATCAGAGACAAAGATAGACGAGCGGTGCGCGCCGACACTCAGCACGCACCGGTTCTTCGGCCTCACTGGCGTAATAATTGTCCTTGCGGGAGTGGATTGGCCCGGATGAATTGAAACAGTGTTATGCAGCGATGATGATCATACCCCATGCGACCTCTCTTTTCAAGCCGGATCAAGCCTTAGTTCTATTACGTTTGCTTATACAGGGTCAGGTGCGAGTAGGGGTAGTGCTTGTGCCAAATGCGCCTTGTTCATCAACATATGTCGAGCAAGCTGCATTGACATTGTGGATAACCTGGCGAAAATCTGTTCGAGCGATCAGCGGTTTGGGCCTTCACCATCAGCTTTTACGAGTCACAATTCCTGTCAAGTCTTTTCCACACGGCTGTGGATAATTTTGGGCAGCTGTGGAGAACTTGGCGGTTTGCGGCAGGCGCGGCGCGCGGGCGACTCAGCTTGCACCGATGTATCCGCCCGCGCTACATTGCACGAGCCTCAGGCCCGGCTGCGGCTTCGGCCAACGGCTGCGCAGCCAGAGCGGGCGTGCTGCTCTCGGCGCTGGGGCGCGCGACCGGCTCGGGCAGGTCGAGCGGCGGCAGGTCGGCCAGGCGGCTTAGGCCAAACTGCCGCAGAAATTCGTCGGTGGTGGCGTACAGGATGGGCCGGCCAACCGTTTCGAGCCGCCCGGTCTCGGCGATCAGGTCGCGGCTGAGCAGCGCGCGGATCACGCCGCTGCTATCGACGCCACGTAGCGCGTCGACCTGAGCGCGGGTGATCGGCTGGCGGTAGGCGACGATCGCCAGCGCCTCGAGCGCCGCCGGCGACAGCCGGGCCTGTGGCTGCACGCCCAAGAAGCGCTCGATCGCCGCAGATGCCTCGGGCGCCGACACCAACTGCACCTGGTCGCCGTGGCGCTGCACGCGCACGCCACGGCCGGCGCACGCGGCAGCCAAGTGCTCCAGCGCGGCCTCGACCGCGTCAGCCGGAAGCTCGAGCGCCTGTGCCAGCTGTGCGACCGTAAGCGGCTCACCGGCGATAAACAGCAGCGCCTCGACCAGCTGCGGAGCCGAGGGCGAGGGCGGGAGATCGAAGAGTGGCGGTTGTTCCATGGTTATTCCGGCCAAGAGACAGGCGACAGGGAGACAAGCAGCGGCGGGATGGCTGCTTATCTCCCTGCCTCTGTGTCTGATACGTCAGGCTTCGACAACAATCAGATCGCGCTCGAACGAGGTCAGGCTCTCGGCGCCATCGGCGGTGATCACCACGTCGTCCTCGATCCGCACGCCGCCAACGCCGGCGACATACACGCCAGGCTCGACAGTGAACGTCATCCCAGGCACGAGCGGGCTGGTGCTGCCGGACACGATATATGGCGGCTCGTGCACCTCGAGCCCGAGGCCGTGGCCGGTACGGTGCAGAAACTGCGGGCCATAGCCGCCGGCGGTGATCGCCGCGCGCGCGGCCTGGTCGATCTGCTCGCCGCTGGCGCCTGGCCGGGCTGCGGCGCGGCCGGCGGCATTCGCGGCCTGCACCAGCTCATAGATCCGCCGGGCCTCGCCGGAGGGCAGGCCAAGCGCTACAGTGCGGGTAATATCCGAGGCGTAGCCATCGAACCAGGCGCCGCCATCCATGATGATCAAGTCGCCGGGCTGAAATGCGCGGTCGGTGTTCGAGTGATGTGGGTTGGCGGCATTCGGCCCGCTCGCGACGATCGTACCGAACGAGGGCGCGCTCCCGGCGGCGCGCATGCCAGCATCCCACAGCTCGGCCAGCTCGCGCTCGGTCATGCCCACGCGGATCTGCGCAATCGCGGCGCGCAGCGCCTCCTCGACGATGCTCACGGCCCGGCGCATCGCGGCAAGCTCGTCGGCGTCCTTCGCCATGCGCAGCGCCGCCAGTGTCGCGGTGGCATCGCCGACCAGCGCCTCGGGCGCGGCTGCCTCGATGCCGCGCAGCTCGAGCACGCGCATGGCGGTGTACTCGACGCCCAGCCGCGCGCCGTCGAGCCCGAGGTCGGCGGCGGCCTGGCGCATCGCCGCCTCGGGGCCATCGCCGTCGTGCCAGGGGTAGAAGGCGATCGGGAAGCGCGCCTGGGCCTGGGCGCGCGGCTGCTCGAGCGCCGGCAGCACCATCGCGGGCTGGCCATTGGCCGGGAAGAACGCGATCGCCAGGCGCTCGTTCATATGCATATCCAGGCCAGCAAGGTAGCGCATGTTTGCGCCCGGCACCAGGGCGATGCCGTCGATGCCGGCGCGGCGCATCTCGGCGCGCAGGCGATCGAGGCGCTGGGACTGTGTATTCGCCATGTGACACTCCTCGACAAACAGATCGCAGGCCGCGCGAACCAGCCGCAACCTGCGATCAACGCTCGGTTCTCTGCTATGATGCTAAGGCACGGCTTCACGGCGACGAGCCGGAACGCCGGTTTGAACGACGCCTATGCCAGGTCGGCCTCAACGCGCTGCGGGAAGCGAACGCGCGCGCACATCCAGCCGCCGCGCTCGAGCAGCTCGAAATCGCCGGCCAGATCCTCGTTCACCAGCGTGCGGATAATCTGCAGCCCGAGGCCGCTGCTCGAGGCGATCGACTCGCCCGGCCCGTGCGACGGCCCATCGTCGCGCACCTCTACCAGCACCGTACCATGCTCGCGCTGCGTCTCGACCACAACATTGCCGCCCTCAAGCGTGAGGCCGTGCGACATAGCGTTGACAATCAGCTCATTCAGCACAATCGCCAGCACGGTGGCCTCGCGCGAGGCCACCCGCGCCGGCTCGCCGCAGATCTGGAAGAAGATCGGGCGCTCGGGGTTTGCCAGGCTCACGCGCGCACTATCGACGATCTGGCGCACCACCGCGTCGATCGTCGTCACGCCTACATCTTCGCGGCACAGCAGGTTGTGCACCCCGGCGATCGCCTGGATGCGCGCCACGCTATCGCGCAGCGCCTCGGCGCCGCTGCCGCTCGGGTCGAGCCGGCGCTGCTGCATAGCCAGCAGTGCCGAGATGGTTTGCAGATTGTTGCGCACGCGGTGGTGCATCTCCTGCAGCATCGCCGATTTGATCCGCAGCGCGCTTTGGCTCTCGGCATAGAGGCGGGCATTTTCGATCGCGATCGCCGCCTCGTCGGCGAACGTGGAGAGCAGGCGTACCTGCTCGTAATCGAAGTGGCGGGCCTCGCGGGTATACAGGCAGATCGCGCCAATAATGCGATTCTGCTGCACCTTCAGCGGCATGCAGAACAGCGAGTGAAAGCTTTCGCTGGCGGCCACTTGCGCCAGATCGGGGAAGCGCGAGTCGCTATAGGCGTTCAGCACCGCCAACGGCCGGCCCTCGCGCACCGCCTGGGCGATGAAGCTGTGCACGCTAATACCCTGGCTGCCGCCCTGTGTTGCCGCCAGCTCAAGCCGGTCGTCCTCGACCCAGCGGAAGATGTCGGCGCGATCGACACGCGCCAGCTCGACGGCCTTGGCGACGATCAGCTTCAGCACTTCCTTCAGATCGAGCTGCTCGGCGATACGTTTCGACACCTGCTGCAGGGTCGTCAGTTCCTGCACTTTCTGGTGGAGCTGGTCGCCCGTCTGCTGGTACAGCTGCGCATTGACGATAAAGAACGCCAGCTCGCCGGCCACCGTCTCGACAAAATTCACTTCCTCGGGGGTGAAATCGCGCGGCCCGCTCGTCTGGATCGTAATCACGCCCTGCAGCTTATCGGCGCCGACGTGGAAGCGCTCGGCGCTGAACAGCACGATCGGCACCGCAAGCAGCGAGCGAAATGCTTCTTCAGCCAGCATCGGCTCGCGCAAAAAGCGCACGTCGTTGTAGACATCGTGCACCGAGACCGGGCGGCCCTCTTTGGCGGCCACGCCGGTGACGCCGTCGCCCAGCTCGATCCGCACCTGGCCGATCGCCGCGGCGTTCAGGCCGCGCGTGGCGCGCAGCGTCAGGTCATCGCTGGTTTTATCGTAGAGGTATACCGAGCATGCCTCGACGCCGATTACTTCGGCGACGGTCTCGACCACCATCTGCATCGAAGTATCGAGATCGAGCGTCGAGTTGGCCGCCGAGATCACGCGGTGCAGGCCGCTCAGCTCGGCCATGCGCCGCACCAGGTTATTTTCCCACTCGCTGGTGCGCTTTTCTTCGCGTGCCGCGCCGTAGGACATCAGCAGCTCGGCTATGGCCACGCCCGGCTCGATGCCAAACTGCTCGGCCAGGCCCAGCCCGAACTCGGCGAGCACCTCGGGCTCGCCGTCGCGATGGTACCACAGCGCTCCAAGCTGGCGCAGCAGCGCGCGCCGCCGCTCAAGCGACGGTTCGTTCGCCAGCTGGTCGAGCAGCTCGGCGACATTGGGCAGCGATGCACGCAATTCCTCGACCAGCATTGGGAGGATTGCCGATTGGGCTGAAAACATAAACTTCATCCAGTGACGAATCCAGTTCCCGCCACGGCGACGATGCTACGACATTATACCAGCCACGGAGCTTGCCCGGCAAGCGCGATTATGGCACTGGCAGCCACATAACTGCGTCGGCCCACACGCTCAGCTGGCTGGCCTCGGCCAGGTTGCTGACGGAGACGGTTGGCGTATCGCGCGGGTCGAAATCGTAGGTGCCCAGGTCGACCCAGTCGTTGGCGCGATCGGGCTGGCTGATGATGATCTCGGCCTCACCGCCGTGGTAGCGTATGCGGTAGCGCACCTGGTTGGCATCTTCAAGGCCGCTGAGCGCATAGGGAATATAGGCCAGCACGCGGTAGCGGCCGGCGGCAGGCAGCGTAGGGCGCCACACCGCCACAGCCGGGCGCGCCAGCGGGCGCATGCCGAGCGCGCCAAAAGCGTCGGCGCCGCGCAGCGACGGCACAAACAGCGCCGAGCCGCCATAGCCCACAGGCACGGCCTGCCAGCCATCGCCTTCTTTCGAGAACCCGGGCGAGCTGACGTCAACCACCACCGCGCCGTCGGGCGGTGGGCCGCAGGGCGAGGGCCGATCGAGCCACAGCCAGGTGCTGACGCTACCAGCCGGGTGCTGCTGCCATGGGTCAGGCGTGGCTGCGCACCAGCCATACGGGTCGGTATTACGGCCAAGGTACTGCACGCCGAAATGCAGGTGTGGCCCATTCGCGCAGCCGCTCTCGCCGACGATACCGATCGGCTGGCCGCGCGCCACATGCTCGCCGAACTGGGCGTCGACGCGGGCCAGGTGCCAGTACAGCGTACGGTAGCCATTGCCGTGGTCGATGATCACAGCGCGCGTGGCGCAGCCGTCGTCGGCATTGCCGGCAAATACCACCTCGCCGTCGGCAGCGGCCAGCGCCAGGTCGGGCGGCGCGGCGGCGAAATCCCAGCCGTCGTGGCCATTATACGCAAAGGCGATGTCAGTCTCGGTGCGGCCCCAGTAGGTGGTAACGCCCATGGCCGCATTGCGCGTAAGAAACGGCCCGCCATGGTCGAAAAACGAAGTGACGGCGGCGGGATGCTCGAGCGGCCAGGACAGAAACGGCGCGGCCGGCGCGGGCCAGCCCTCGGGCGCCGGGCGCGGATCGCCAAACAGGCGGGTGTAGGTTTCACGAAAACCCGCAAGCAGCGCCGGCAGCCGATCGGGCGTGCTGGTTGGCGCGAGCACCCGCGCGATCACATACTCGCTCATCGTCAGGCCCGGCGGCGGCGGTGTGCTCGAGCTATCGGCGTAGGTGAGCGGTGCGTACCCTGGGAAATCGCGCTTGGCGTAGAGCATCTGCTTTACGGCCCAGCGGATCTGCGCCGAAAGGCCGCGCCGGTTGCCGTTCTCGCCCTGGTAGCCCAGCGCCCAGGCAAGCTGATCAGACGAGGGGCTAGGGCTGGAAAGCAGCCGGCTGCGCTGCTCGAGCAGCGCCAGGATCACCTTGGGGTTGACGCTGTAGTAGCTTGTCTGGCCGACAAGCGCCTCGGCGAAAGAGAAGCGCCCGTCGGAGACCTGCACAACCTGCCGTTTCAGCGTGCCGGGCTGGGTGTCGAGAAACGCCTGGATCTGCTGCGCATAGAAGCCCGGCTCATAGGCCAGCCGCCGATCGTCGAAGTATGGCGCTGGGCCAGGCGCGCCAGCCGTAGGGCTGGGCTGCGCTGCCGCCGCAACCAAGGCGGGCGCCGTCACGGCAGCCGTAGGCGCGAATGTAGCCGTGGCGGCAGCAGGCCTGGCGGTAGGCGCCGCAGCC
>CALLYN010000907.1 GCA_937858455.1 uncultured Kouleothrix sp. | reverse complement strand
GATCGACATGATCGCCCGCCCCGCCGGCTCCGCCGCCTCGTCGCGCAGCCGGACGGTGAAGCCGAGGACGACCCCGGCCGACAAGAGTCGCGCGATGCGGTTCTGGATGGTGCCGCGCGACACGCCGAGCTGGCGGGCGAGGGTCGCGCTCGGCAGCCGACTGTCGCCGCGCAAGAGCCCGATCAGCCGGTGGTCGAGGTCGTCGAGGGTGGCCATCTGGCGTTTCGCAAGAGCGGGCTGACGGATTGCGCGATCCTGCAACGCAGATCGGCAGATTGCCAGCTTTTCGTTGACTCCGATCGCCCCTAGTCTTGAACCGAGCCCCAAATCGCCGACGGAGAGCGCATGTTCGACACCTCGCAGGCCAGCCCGGCGCCCGCAGCCCGCGACGGCCAGGAGCTGGTGTTTCAGGCTACGCTCGCGCGCGATATCGACCTCGATCTGCGCTTCATGATGCCGTAGCCGCCAGTGGTGCGGCCGCGCCACAGCGCCAGCACAATGCACAACACACAGCGCGGCCCGCCGGCAATGCCGGCGGGCCGCGCTGTATATGCCTGCGAAAGGAGCGAACGCTGCTAGCGCAGCACGTCGACAACCTTCAGCGCCACCGTGGCCACAAACACCAGGATGAGCGGCACGATCGCGATATTCAGCGCGCGGCTCAGGCGCTGGGCGCGGCTACCGCTCAGCCCGCTGATGATCTCCTTCTGGATCAGCAGCAGAATCAGCGTCAGGATCGCGATCAGCGCGAGCGAAGCCGCTGCGGCGGTGGTCATCACCGTTGTGGTTGTCGTCGTTACAGTCGTAATCATGTCCGGCTCCTCGCTCGTGGTTCGCCTGTATATCTAACGGTATCGAACAGTATAACGCGTTTGATCGCCCTAGAGATAGCTTCTCAGATTAACGAAAGATGTCAGTGGCTACGCGGTGCACTCGTAAGCGTATAATCATTCAACAATAAAGACGTTTATATATCGTTAAATAAAATAATATCGCCGCAGATCAATAAGCAGCAAATATATTTATATACCGTTAATACAATTACATCACAATCGATCGAGTTTCTTCAGCCGGGTGCTTGCCGCGAAGCCACCCGGCTTCTTCAGCAAAATCTTACGCAGCCCCCAGCGCGCTGACGATCAGCTGGATCTGCTCGGGCTGCGGCAGCCGCAGGCCGTGCTCGATCTCGGCCAGCAGGCGCGCCGGCAAGCCCGTGCGCTGCGCCAGATCCACATAGGTTATCCCGGCGACCTGGCGGCGCAGGCGCAGATTAGCGACCAACGGCTGGTTGGCGGCGGGCTTAGGCTTGGGCGCGGCAGGCGCGGCGGGCCTCGGCGCAAACGCGGGCAGGGTGCGCGGCAGCGGCATACGCAGCGCGGCGCCACGCCACATCAGCAGCGAGATCGCCAGGATCGCCATCGCCGATCCGGCTGCGATCGCCCATGGCATCGCGCTCGACAGCAGGCCGGGGTTACGCGACAGGTATGGCAAGATCAAGAACAGCGTAATATTCGTGAGGCCGTGCGCCAGCGACACCCCGAGGATCGAGCCGCCCCAGCGCACGATATAGCCGAACAGCAGCCCCACCACAAACACAAACAGCACGTCGCTGAGCGACAGGTAGCCAATGTGCAGCACCGCGAACAGCAGCGCCACGTACATCAGCGCCCAGCGCCCCAGCGCAGGCGTCGCCACCGGCTGCAGCAGCCCACGAAAGATCAGCTCTTCGCTGAAGCCGGTGCAGACGATCAGGCTGAGCGCCGGCAGCCACAGCGCGCCAGGCGCCAGGCTGGCAACCAGCGGCGCCGGCCGGAGGATCGCGAACTCGATCGCGCCCAGCCCCAGCCCGCCGCCGATGATCATCAGCTGAAGCGGCAGGTTCCCGGCGCGCAGGCCCAGCGTCTGCCGCGAGATGCCTAGCAGCCGGATGACGATCCAGGCGGCGAGGAACAGCGGCAGCGCCACAATCGGGTACCAGGCGATCTGCGGGAAGCGCGTGAGCGGCAGCGAGAGCGAAAGCAGCCGGATGAGCGGGGCCAGCGTGAGCGCTAGCGCCAGCTTGCGGTTCTCGTCGAGCTGGCCAGTCGCGCCATAAAACGTCAGCCCCACCAGCAGCAGCGCGTGCAGCAGCAGCCCAAGCTGCGGGTTGACAAGCGAAGTACACAGCTCGGCAATGGTGATCAGCAGCAGGTAGCCCCACAGCAGCCAGATCGGCCGGCGCGTCTGTCGCACGGTCCAGGTGGTCATGGTTGGCCTCGCACATTCACCCACAGCCGCAGCTGGCGATAGGGCGTGGTCTCGTCGTCGCGGAACAAGAGGATGTCAACCTGCTGGTCGTCGCCAGCGCCTGGCAGCGCGTAGCGCAGCGGCGCCTCCCAGCTCTGTCCGTCGGCCAGCTCGCTCGGCCCGGCCTGGGCGATCAGCTGCCCGGCAGCGCGCGCCTCGACGCGGTAGCGCTGCGGCGCGCCCTCGCGGTTCACCACGCCGAGCCGCACCTGCATCAGCTCGCCCGGCGCGACCTCGCGCGGGTAATCTTCGGCCAAGCCCTGCGCGCCAAGCGCGTAGAACTCAGTGATGCGCGCCGACGGGTCGGGCGCGGCCAGGGCGTACACGCCGGCGCCAAGCACCAGCGCCAGCGCCAGCGCGCCCAGCAGCAGG
>CALLYN010000906.1 GCA_937858455.1 uncultured Kouleothrix sp. | reverse complement strand
AGTGGATACTTGGAGGGACTTCGTCCCTCCAAACCACCCTTTTCAAACAACTTCTGAGCACAAAAGAAGGGGTAGGGGCGCGACCTATCGCGCCCATATAGTGTCAAGAGGAGGTTATGTCGATGAGCCAGGTGTACAATTTCAACGCCGGCCCAGCCATTCTGCCGCAGCCAGTGCTCGAGCAGGCCCAGCGTGAGCTGCTCGACTACCAGGGCCGCGGCATGTCGATTATGGAGATGAGCCACCGCTCCAAAGAGTACGAGGCGATCAACAGCGCCGCCGAGGCCACCTTCAAGCGCCTGCTCGGCCTGGGCGACGACTACCGCGTGCTGTTTGTGCAGGGCGGCGCCAGCACGCAGTTCGCCATGCTGCCGCTCAACTTTCTGCCGCCCGGCTCCAGCGCCGACTATATCATCACCGGCGCGTGGGGCGAAAAGGCCCACGAAGAAGCCGCCAAGCTCGGCCAGGCCAACATCGCCGCCAGCACCAAAGACAGCAACTACTCGCGCACCGCGCGCGCCGACGAGATCAGCCTGACCGACGGCGCGGCGTATGTGCACATCACCTCGAACGAAACCATCCAGGGCGTGCAGTTCGCCAGCTTCCCCGACACAGGCGACCGCCCGCTGGTAGCCGACATGAGCAGCGACATCCTCTCGCGCCCATTCGACGCCAGCAAGTTCGCGCTGATCTACGCCGGCGCGCAGAAGAACCTCGGCCCCTCGGGCGTGACGGTGGTGCTGGTGCGCCAGAGCTGGCTGAAAGACGCAGCCAGAACCGCGCCGACGATGCTACGCTACGAGACGCACGCCAAAAACAATTCGCTCTATAACACGCCGCCGGTGTTTGGCGTATACGTGCTGAACCTGGTGCTCGACTGGATCGAGGAGCACGGCGGGCTCGCAGGCATGGCCGCGCGCAACGAGCAGAAGGCGCGCCTGATCTACGACGCGATCGACGGCAGCGGCGGCTTCTATCGTGGCCACGCCGCCCCGGCCGACCGCTCGCGCATGAATGTCACCTTCCGCCTCCCCAGCGAAGCGCTCGAAAAGCAGTTCGTCGCCGAATCAGTCGCCGCCGGAATGGTCGGGCTGGCCGGGCACCGCTCGGTTGGCGGCATTCGCGCGTCGATCTACAACGCCATGACGCCCGAGGGATGCCAGGCGCTGGCCGGCTTCATGGAGGAGTTTGCGCGGAAGCATGGGTAGGCGCGCTACTCGCCGCCGTGGCCCAGGCCGGCGCGGCAGGCGCGGGCGCTCGCCTCGGCACGATCGGCAGCCTCGAGCTTGCCGAAAATATTCGACACGTGGTTGCGCACAGTTTTGAGGCTCACCACCAGGCGCGCGGCGATCTCGGCGCTGCTCCAGCCCTGCGCGATCAGGCCCAGGATCTCGCGCTCACGCTCGGTCAGCTCGGGGAAGGGCGGCGCCGGATCGGGCGCTGGAGGGCGAAGAACTGCACCTGGGAATTCACTCAAACGAGATCTCGCGCACGTGGATATGCACATCTTCGGGAGGAGTGGTGTCGGTGAGCTCGAGCCGCAGCTGGTGCACCGTCTGCGGGCCATCGGCGAACGTGTAGTCGATCTGCAGATCCTCGTTCGCGTCACGGTACTCGCTGGTATACACATGCGGCGCGCCGCCGTCGGCCGGGGTAAGCACGATCTTCAGCGCCAGGTTCATGCGCGCCACCAGCAGCTTCACCGCCTTGAGGGTTTTGGGTGTGGGGAAAGTAAATTCGAGCACTAGCGGGTTGGCCTCCTGCCCGCGGATCAGCGTTTCCGGCCGGCTATCGAACAGATCAGCGAGCTGGCCAATATCGAGCTGCGAGTAGCGCACCGCCACCTGCTGGCCGTCGAGCGCGATCGTCGCTTCCTGCAGCTGCTGGCGCGCGGCAGCTTCGGCTGCGAATACCGCCGCCGCATCAGGCACATAGCGCATACGCACAAACTCGAAACCTGGGCGGCCGTCGGGGTAGTTCAGTACGCGCTCGGGCGCGTCGATCGCCAGCTTGCCACTCTCCATGGCTTGCTGCAGGTCGTCGGGCGAAAATACAAACAGCTCGGCCGGATCGATCGAGCGCTGCTTGGCGAGGTAGTAGTTCATGCCCTGCGTTCTCACGCGCGGCAGCTGCGCTGGGGTCAGAAAGAACGCGACCAGCGCATTGGTGTTGTTGGCCCAGTCGGGCGACATCACAACCCGCGTGTTTGGGTCGCTCTCCAGCTCTTCGCCGATCGCGTCGAACAGCTGCTGCCCGCCATACTGCATGCCATACAGCCCATAGTCGCTATACCACGTCGGCCCGCTGGTCAGCGCCGCGCGCAGCATCCCGAAGCTCAGCACGCAGAGCAGCGCGCCGCTGGCTAGGCCCAGCGCCTGGCGCGCTCGCGGCTGGCGCACCCAGGCTAGCAGCTGGTTCAAGCCGAGGCAGATCAGCAGCGTGGCCGGCACAACCATCGCCAGCGCGCGCGTGATTGCAATCGCCGCCAGCGCCGAGGAAAACGGCGCCGCCAGCAGCGCCACCAGCACCGCACGGTGCGCCGCCGATCGCCAGCGCCACAGGCATACCCCTAGCCCTACCAGCACAAACGGCAGCGCCAGCGGCGAGAGGTGGCCCATGCCCTTCATCTGGTGGCGCACCAGGTCGGTATCATTAGGGAAAAACCAGTACACGGGGCTCAGGCCGAACAGGTAGGTCTTCGCAAACAGGGCCAGCTTTTCGCTTACCGGGATCGGCCGTATCAGGTATGAGTCGAGCGTCCGCAAATGGTATGTGAGCGCCTCGGGGTGCAGCACGCGAAAGCGCAGGTACTGCGACGCCAGCAGCGCGGCCAGCAGCGCCGCGCCGAGCAGCACCTTCCGGGGCTGGCGCAGGTGAAAGCGCAGATCCGAGATCAGCAGCAGCACGCCGCTGGCCAGCATCAGGCCCTGGCCATTCGCATAGCTGTAGAAGGTCGCGGCGCCAAAAATCAGCGCCACAAACAGGTAGCGCGGCGAGCGGTAGCGGTACAGCAGGTAGGCGCACAGGAAGCACGCGTAGAACGACACCGCCAGCACTACCTCGAAGGCCGTGCGCGAGTGCAGGAACCAGGCCGGCAGCGCCGCCAGCACCAGCGGGCCGGCCCACCACAGCCGGATCTGAAACACTAGCTTGAGCGTCAGCGCCAGCGCCAGCGCCGCCAGAACACTCACCAGCGCCGAGATACCCCGCGTCACCAGCACCGATTTGCCGAAAAGCGCCACGCCCACAAGGTGAATATATACGCTCAGGCTCAGGTTCCAGCGATCGTCGTTCTGAAAGTATGGCGGCAGAAACACGCCGGTGCTGTCGCGCAGGCCATTGCGTAGCAGCTGCTCGGCCTGCAGGGGATGTATCGCCTCGTCGCTGAAGAAGTAGATCGGGAAGCGCGTCAGCCCGATCGCACGCGTCAGCGCGTACACCAGCACGCCCAGCAGCAGCAGCAGCACGTCGCGCCGCGTGAGCGCGGCCAGCAGCCCTGCGCCTAGCGGGCGATCGAGCGCCTCGCCCAAGCGCGCGCGCCAGCTGGACGGCGAGGCGGGCACGGGCACGGCAATGGCGGGGGCGGGGTGATCAGGCGGGACAATATCGAGCAGCTGTAGGCGTACGCGCGCGCCAGACGGCAGATCAAGCGGCGCGAGAGGGCGCAGCACGCCGCCAGCATACACTGTATCGATGACACGCGCGGCGGTTGTTTCGGCCGCGCTTGGCGGCTCAAGCGGTTCGCTTGCTGCGTTGGATGTCAAGATTGCACACTCTGGGTCGGCGGGCACTGGCTATCGTAGATACCCTCAGTATAGCAAGCGCGTCAAGTCGCTCTAGAGCAGCTCGTCGTCGGCGCTGGTCACAGTGTCTGGGGCAACAACGACACCGTGCAGCACCCAGCCGTCGGCCGGGCGATAGATAAACCCCGGCCCGTCGAGGTACATACCACCATCGACATTCACGCACAGGCCGCCAGCATACACCAGCGGCTCGATCACCTCTTCGGGGAAGCAGTGGCGAACATAGCTGATTGGCGTGTGGCCGTGAACGATCCGGCGCCCGCCGAAATCGGCCAGCATCTGGGCCGCGCGCGCGGTGCCGTCGGGGTCGCTATCGTCAAATGCCTTGCGCTCGCCAAACTGGTCGAGCAGCCGATCCCACGCCGCCGCGTCGTCGGTGTGCAACAGCGCGCGGAAGCCGCGGTTCACCTGCTCGATCGTCGCGCCGTAGCTGCTGTAGAACGTCGCGTCGGCATGAATGAGCAGCATATCGTCCACCAGCGCCATAGCCGGCAGGCTGCTGATCCACTCGACGTGCCTGGCCGTCAGGCGCGCCAGGTCGTCGTCGTTGCCGCCATTACGCCGCCACGACCACAGAAACGTGCCGCTGTGCTCGGTGCGCGTCTCGCCAAAGCGCAGCGCCGAGAGGATCAGCGGCTCGTGGTTGCCAATCAGCGCCTCGACCTGCCCGCCGGCGTCGAAGGCCTCGGCTTGCAGCCGCATCACCAGATCGATCGTCTCGATCGCGGCTGGGCCGCGGTCAAAGAAATCGCCCATGAACCACAGCCGCGCCGCGCCGCCCATCCAGGCAAGCTCGTCGTCTACCAGGCCAGACGCGCGCAACAGCCAGGCGAGCTTGTCGTACTGGCCATGAATATCCCCAACGATATAGAGCGGTCCGGAGCTGATCATAGCGCACGTTCTCCTCGCACGGCGTCGCTGTGCAGCGTCGGCACAACATCACGTACGGGCCAGTCGGCTGGCCGCACCCCTATTGTACACACGAAAGATGATCGCCAGGTAAAGGGAAGTGATCCAATAGCTATCGAGAATCTAACAAAACTCCAACTCGCGCCGGTTTGATCAGGCCGCGCGGATCGTGTAAAATAGCAGCATACTTCAGAACCTACTCTTAGGAGGATAGCGCGGTTATGCCTACCTATGTCTACGCATGTGACTCGTGCGGCTCCCAGTTCGAGCAATTTCAGTCGTTCAAGGACGACCCGCTGCGAACCTGCCCGTCGTGCGCTGGCGCAGTGCGGCGCGTATTTCAGCCGGTGGGCATCGTATTCAAGGGCTCGGGGTGGTATATCACCGATAGCCGCAAATCCAGCAGCGCCACAGTCGGCGCCGAGGAGGCGGCGGCCAAGCCCGAATCCAAGAGCGAGTCGTCGAGCGGCGACACCGCCGCCAAGCCCGCGCCAGCGAGCACAACCAAGAGCAGCAGTGAAACGACGACCGCGAAAGCATAAGCTCGTTACCCGCTCTGGCCTGGCTCAAACCTCCCTGCCACCTCGGCGCAGCGGGGGCAAAAGGTTTGCGTGCATCTGTCGTTAGGGGCGTCGTCATTCCCGATGACGTCCCTGATTGCTGCACGGCCCTTTGCGTTCGCTCTCTCCGGATGTCACGGGAGGTTTTCTCATGGCCCTACGAGCCCAGCTGCTGGCCCTGCGCGACGACGTGCGCGCGATCTTTCGCAACGACCCGGCCGCGCGTAGCCTGGCCGAGGTGCTGCTCTACCCCGGCCTGCACGCGATCACCCTCCACCGCTTCGCCCACGCCCTGTGGCTGCGGCGCGTGCCGTTTCTGCCACGCCTGATCTCGCAGCTCGGCCGGTTTACTACCGGCATCGAGATCCACCCCGGCGCAACGATCGGCCACGGCTTCTTCATCGACCACGGCATGGGCGTGGTGATTGGCGAGACGGCCGAGATCGGCAACTGGGTGACGCTCTACCAGGGCGTGACGCTCGGCGGCACTGGCAAGCAGCGCGGCAAGCGCCACCCTACCCTCGAAGATCACGTCACCGTCGGCGTCGGCGCGATTGTCCTCGGCGCAATCACCCTCGGCGAAGGCGCCAAGATCGGCGGCGGCGCGGTGGTGGTGAAAGATGTGCCGCCGCACTCCACCGCCGTCGGCGTGCCCGCGCGCATTGTGATCACCCGCGACCCGGCCACCGGCGCCGAGCGGCGCGTTGAGTCGCTGCCCGACCCCGAGGGCCAGATGCTGCGCGGCCTGCGCCTCAAGGTGCTCGAGCTCGAAGAGCGCCTCACCGATGTCGAGGTCGCCAATAATCAACATCACATGGAGCACCACCTGAGCTTCGACGCGCTGCCCGACCAGCTGTGGGCCTCGCTCGGCGACAACAGCGCGCGCGATGAAGAGTATATGCTTGGGGCGGGCATTTAGCCGTCGGCCGCTGGCCTGGCTCCCCGATCCCCGATTCCGTACAAGGACACCAGCATGACCATCCAGATCTACAACACGCTCACCCGTAAAAAAGAGCCGCTCGAAACCGTCGAGCCTGGCGTCGTGCGCATGTATGTCTGCGGCGTCACCGTCTACGACCAGGCTCACATCGGCCACGCCATGTCGGCGCTGGTATTTGACGTGATCCGGCGCTACCTCGAGTTCCGCGGCTTCGAGGTGCGCCACGTCGTCAATTTCACCGACGTCGACGACAAGATCATCAACCGCGCCAATACGCTTGGCCGCGACCCGAAGGAGCTGGCCGAGGGCTACGTCACCGAGTTCCTGCGCGAGCTCAAGGCGCTGAATGTGCTGCCGGCCAGCGAGTACCCGCGCGCCACCGCGACGATGGACGAGATCCGCCAGTTCATCGCCCACCTGATCGACAGCGGCCACGCCTACGAGGCCGGCGGCGACGTGTACTTCAGCGTGCCCTCCGACCCCGACTACGGCAAGCTTTCCGGCCGCAACCTGGCCGATATGCTCGCCGGCACGCGCTTCGACGTCGACGAGCGCAAAAAGCACCCTGCCGACTTCGCGCTGTGGAAGGCCGCTAAGCCCGGCGAGCCGTTCTGGCCGAGCCCCTGGAGCGATGGCCGGCCCGGCTGGCATATCGAGTGCTCGGCCATGAACCTCAAGCACCTCGGCAGCCAGATCGACATCCACGGCGGCGGCAACGATCTGGTGTTTCCGCACCACGAAAACGAGATCGCCCAGACCGAAAGCCTCACCGGCGAGCCGTTCGCGCGCTTCTGGGTGCACAACGGCATGCTCCAGATCCACACCCGCGCCGACGACGGCAGCATCAAGATCGAGAAAATGTCGAAGTCGCTCGGCAATGTCGTCACGATCGGCCAGTTCCTTGGCCAGCACGAGGCCGATGTGCTGCGCCTGATCGTGCTTTCGAGCTACTACCGCAGCCCGCTGCTCTACGGCGACGAGATCGCCGCCGACCAGGAGCGCAAGCTGGCGCGCCTGCGCGGCGCGCTGGCGCCGGCCCACGGTGGCGCCGACGCTGGCACGGCC
>CALLYN010000905.1 GCA_937858455.1 uncultured Kouleothrix sp. | reverse complement strand
CGGCGGCGCCAACGCCGGCTTCGCGCTCCGGGTCGCCATCGCCGTGCCGGGCGGCGCCGCTACCATCGGCTCGAACGACACAGGCGCGCCTGCCACGAGCCGCCCGGCGCGGCGCGTCGCGCTGCCGCCATTCGCGATTGACGCCCACGAGGTGACGAACGCACAGTACTGCATGTGCCGATCGGCCGGCGGCTGCGCCAATGATCCGATCTACGATCGCCAGCGCGTCTGCGACGCCGCGATCGCCAGCCTGCCCGTCACGAATGTGTCGCTGCCGCAGGCCGCCGAGTACTGCGCCTGGATCGGCCGGCGCCTGCCGACCGAGATCGAGTGGGAGTGGGCCGCGCGCGGCGCCGATGGGCGGCGCTTCCCTACCGGCGCTGCGCTGCCTGGCGCGGGCCTGGTAAACCTGCATACCGCCGGCCCAGCTGCGGCCGGCGCCGCGCCCGGCGATCGTACGCCCGACAGCGGCGTGCAGGATCTGGCCGGCAACGTTCAGGAGTGGACGGTGTCGCTGTTCCTGCCCTACGCCGACCCGCGCGCGCTGAGCGTGTTCTGGCCCGAGCAGGTCAGCGGCGGCGCGGCGCCGGTGGTGGTGCGCGGCGGCAGCTGGAACACCGGCGACCAAGGCGCCGAGGCGCTGCGCCGCTACCCGCTGCGCCCCGACCAGACCTACGGCTACATTGGGTTTCGCTGCCTGAGCGGCCAGCCGCTCGACGCGCTGCGCCAGGCCAACCAGCGCTAGGGCGCGCGCAGGCTATGTTTACTACACAGCCTGTGTCGCACTGCGGCGCGCATGCCCAAAAAGCCGCCAATTGGGCGTTTAGTGATCTAGGAGACAGGCAGCTCTCAGCACCGAGGAGGTTCGCATGAGCAAAGCATCTGCCACGCGCGGCTATACACCCGAGCGCAAGGGCATCCCGATCGAGTACAAAGAGTACCTCAAGCACGACGGCTATGTCACCGGCATCGCCTACTTCTCGAACCCGCAGGGCCTGGGCAACTTCCGCATCTACGTCAGCGGCCCGCCCGAGTCGGTCGACCGTTTCGCCGCCGAGGCCAGCGTCATCGCCATGCAGATCGCCCCTGGCACCGACAAAGACTACGAGCAGCTGTTCGAGCAGCAAGCCGAAGCCTGCCGGCGCCAGAACGAGCGCCTGCGCCGCCAGGCCGACGCCATCCGCAAGCTCTCCGACTCGGCCTTCATGGATGCGGTGGATGCGGATGAGCGCCGCGACCTGATCCGCGCCGCCTCCGACCCGCGGCCCCAGCACGACGCCTGCAAGCCCAACCTGCGCCGCGACCGGCTGATCGAGATCGAGGTGCTCGACAGCCTCAAGCCGCGCGTGCCTTACTTCCTGAGCTATACCATCGACCCGTCGGTGGCGCGCGGCACCTGCGATATCTGGAGCCTGTTCGACGACAACGTGATCGATACCTGGGCCAACCTTACCTGGACGGGCGGCGACCCCGATCTGTATCTGTATCGCGGCTTCAGCGAGATGGCGCGCAGCGTCAATGGCGCGGGGGCGAACGAGAGCGTGTACGGCTGGGGCGGCGTTGGCGCCTGGCGGCTGCACGTGTATGGCTACAGCGACGCTAGCTCGTACGAGATCTCCGAGACGTACCGCTGGTATCAGGATTGGGGCGGCGACGACGTGCCCGAGTCGCATTTCTAGGCGTGGCACAGGGCGCGTGCCGCCGAACCAAGCGGCGCGCATGAAGTAGGCCCAAAGCACAGCGTGCCGGGGCGGCTTTGCCGCCCCGGCACGCTGTGCTTTGGTGCTGCTGCTGGCCTTGCGAGATACCACGGCACCTCGCCGCGCCAGCCTAGCCTGTCAGCTCGATGCCCGGCAGCGCCTGCCGGTTGATCATAAAGGTGGCGGCGCGCTCAAAATACTCGCGCAGGGCGCCGCGCACCGGCTCGGCAAAGCCCACCTCGTCGATCGCCGCGAGCATGTGCCCGAGCCAGGCGTCGCGCTCGGCCTGGCCGATCGCGAACGGCGCGTGGCGCATGCGCAGCCGCGGGTGCCCGCGCTCGGCGCTGTAGCGCGCCGGCCCGCCAAAGTACTGCGCGATGAATAGAAACTGGCCTTGTTTGCCCGGCGCTAGGTCGGCCGGAAACATCGGGCGCAGCAGCGGGTCGCGCTCGATCCGCGCGTAGAAATGCTCGACCAGCGCGCGAAACGCTGCGTCGCCGCCGGCGAGCTCGTAGATGGTTGGCTGATCACTCATATGGTGTAGTAGAAGCCCCTTGAAAAAAGCGGTACTTTGCTTTTGGACGTGTCCATTTTCCGCGCGTAGCGCGGAAAATGGACACACGATGATCAAAAAGTACCGTCAACATGCACGGCTTCGGGAAGCCGAACAGCGCAATTGCGTAAGCCCTAAAGAGTATTATACCAAATCCGGCTGATCGCCTGCTTTATAAGGGATCAGACGGAGTTACTGCACTAGCAGGCAGTTCGCCGGCTCAGGCGCCGCGCGCAATCGCCACCTCGCCATTGCTATACAGCGCGTACAGCAGCCCCATAATGTTATTCTTCTTGGTGGCGTACTCCATGCGCAGGTCGCGCAGCAGCTTGCCCACTGGCTGGCCGCCGGCGGTGAAGCGCTTGAGGAACTCCTGGCCGAACTCGGCTCCGAAGGCTGCCGGCGTCTCGACCTCGGTGCCAAGCACGCCGCGCGCGCCGCGCAGCAGCAAAAACGGCACCCAGCCGTCGTACAGGAACGGGCTGAGCTCGGCGCTCTCGCAGGCGTTCAGGAACACCAGCGGCGCCTGCCGCAGCGGCTCGGCCGCCGAGCGGGTCTTCTGCTTGGCCTCGGCCAGCGTCAGCCGCCCATCGCTCAGCGAGATGCGCGAGTAGTCGGTGCCGCCCTCCTCGCCCGTCTGCATGCTCAGGGCGTGGCAGTAGAAATAGATCAGCGGTGGGCTGTCGGGGCCGCGCAGCAGCTTCAGCAGATCGGTAGTGGTGGGGTAATCGCTCACGCTGACGCCCGGCAGCCCGCGCAGAAACTCGCGCTGGCGGCGCACCAGCGGCGGGTCGAACTCGGTGAAGTCGCTGTCGATCGTGTTATTGCACACGAACGCCACGTCCACCGTATCGCCGACGCTGATCGTCGGCACGAAGTTTACCAGGTCGCCAACCGAAAACTCGGGCAGGTACTCGATGACGTGCTTGAGGCCCCAGAAATGCTCGGGGCTGGGGTTCTCGAGATCATCGTCGTCGCCGTCGAAGATAAACGCCCACGGGAAAAAGAAGCGCTCGGCGACGATCTGGATGTTGAGCTGGTTCTGGCGCGACAGACTCGTCAGCAGCTTGCCCATGTTCTGGGCGTTTACGTCGAGGTTATTGCGGAACAGGTTATCGAACAGCAGCGCGCCGGCGCTAGCTAGCTGCTTCATGGCTTCTTTGTGCGAGATCTCGTCGATCGTGGTGCTGTCGTTCTGGTACACCGCCTCGCCGGCAGCGTTCTGCATATGCACAATGTTGAACAGCGTCTCGCGCGCGTTCTTCACCCAGTCGGCCAGCGCATTTTCGGTGATGTTGAGGCGGGCGCGTGCCACGCCGCCGCCCTGCACCAGGATCTGGTAGCCGTTGCCCTGGTTGATGATCACCACGTTCACCGTCTGGCCCTGCGGGCGCTCGGGCAGCGCCGCCGCGCTCGTGAATGTCAGGCCCCTGGCTTCGGTGCTCACCGCCTCGGCGCCGCGCGGCAGCTGCTCGCCTACCTGCGCCGTCAGCTTGACGCGCTGGAACAGGTTGCCGTTGATGTAGATGATCGCGTTCAGCGTGTTCGGGCCGGTCTTGCTGGCCTCGATCGTGAAGGTGATGGTATTCCTCGACGCGATGTTCGGCTCGGTCGGCACCACGATCTCTTGCGTGTCGACGCCGTACAGCGTAAAGTCGCCGGGGTCGAGCGTGATCAGGATCTTGACCAGCTTTTTGCCGGCGGCGTAGCGCTTGATGTTCGTGCCGAGCGCCCCGCCCCCGCCTACGATCAGCTGGGCATCCGCGCGCGGCTGGTCTACGTCGAACTTCAGCTCGTACGGCACGAATACCTGCATGGGCATTGTATCGCTCACGCCGTCGACCCAGCCG
>CALLYN010000904.1 GCA_937858455.1 uncultured Kouleothrix sp. | reverse complement strand
CCTCTACGGAATTCGGTACCGCTCTGCCGAAGGCTGAGCTCGCCAACTGCGTAAGTCATATCCTTATCTAGCAGGGCTCACGCGAAGCCCTCCCGCGCGCGATCTTGGAGAGCGGTACGCCGCTTGCATGCATCATAGCATACCGCTCGGGTGCGACACTCGCTGTCACAACGGTGTGCTATACTCGCACATACGAGTTAGTAGAAAGAAGGAAGAGCCATGTGTGGACGCTACACGCTTGTTCAGGCCGAGCAAGTCGCCGAGCGCTTTCAGGCCGCCGAGGCGCAGCTGCCGCTGCTGCCGCGCTATAACGTGGCCCCCAGCCAGCTCATGCCAGTGGTGGTGCGCAACAGCCCCAACCGCCTGGTCGAGATGCAGTGGGGCCTCGTACCGGCGTGGTCGAAAGAGCCGCGCACGTCGTTCTCGACGATCAACGCCCGCGCCGAGACGATCGCAACCAGCGCGGTGTTTCGCGGCCCATTCAAAAGCCGGCGCTGCCTGGTGCCAGCCAGCGGGTTCTACGAGTGGCAGAAGCTCGAGAAGGGCAAGCAGCCCTTCTGCATCCGGCTGCGCGGTGGCGATCTGTTCGCCTTCGCCGGCCTGTACGACATCTGGCGCGACCGCGAGGGCAACGAGCTCTACAGCTATACGATCATCACTACGGCGCCGAATGAGCTGGTGGCGCCGATCCACAATCGCATGCCGGCGATCCTGCGGCGCGAGGATGAAGACGCTTGGCTGAGCAAAGATAGCGACGCGGCGCGGCTGATGGGGATGCTTGAAGCCTACCCCGCCGACGCGATGGAGGCGTACCCGGTATCGCGCGCGGTGAACAGCCCGGCCCACGATGGCGCCGAGCTGATGCAGCCTGCCGCGGCGTAGCAGCAACACCCACCTAGCTGGCCGCAACCACCAGCGCCGCGCCCGTAAGCGCGGGCAGCAGCAGCTCGCCATCGGCGCTCAGCTCAACCCCATCGCCGCTGGCCAAAGCCAGCGCGCAGCCGTGCGCCGCCAGGTCGCAGCGCTGAAGCGCCTCCCCGGTATTGAGCGCCACAATCACCGCGCCCGCGCCGGCGCCGCAGCGGTAGGCATACAGGCCGCTGGCGTCGTCGGCGAGCAGCGTGGCGCGCTCGCCACGCCACGCCAAGCT
>CALLYN010000903.1 GCA_937858455.1 uncultured Kouleothrix sp. | reverse complement strand
GCGCCACTCAGCCGGCGATCGAGCAGGCGCTGATCGGCCGCACACCCGCCGCGCCGGCCGCCCCCGAGGCTTACGAGCGCGCGCTGTACCTGGCTCGCAAGGCCATGGAGGCCGCCGCGCTCGCGCAGAAGCTCGAGGGCTTCTATGTGGCCTCGCTCTCGAGCCGCACGCTGGTATACAAGGGCCTGATGGTCGCGCCGGTGCTGCCACACTTTTTCGCCGACCTGGCCGACCCCGACTACACCACGGCGATTGCGGTGTTCCACCAGCGCTACTCGACCAACACCTTCCCCACGTGGGAGCGCGCCCAGCCGTTCCACATGCTCTCGCACAACGGCGAGATCAACACCTTGCAGGGCAATGTTACCTGGATGCGCGCGCGCGAGGCCGAGTGGCGCGCCGCCGCAGCCGGCGACAGTGCCGTCGAGCGCGGCGGCGGCGCGCTGGCACACGCCGTGGCCGCGCTTGGCCCCGTGGTCGACCTCAGCGGGTCAGACTCGGCTATGCTCGACAATGTGCTTGAGCTGCTGGTGATGGGCGGGCGCGATATTCGCCACGCCCTGACGATGCTGGTGCCTGAGGCCTGGGAGCGCGTGCAGGACATGAGCCCGGAGTGGCGGGCCTTCTACCAGTACCACGCCGGCCTCACCGAGCCGTGGGACGGGCCGGCCGCGCTGTGCTTCAGCGACGGTAGCACGGTGGGCCTGGCGCTCGACCGCAACGGCCTGCGCCCGGCGCGCTACCTGATCACCGACGACGGCCTGGTGGTGTGCGGCTCGGAGGTTGGCGCGGTGGCGATCGACGATGCCCGCGTGGTGCACAAGGGCAAGGTCGGCCCCGGCCAGATGATCGCCGCCGACCTGCGCACCGGCAAGTTCGAGGAAAACCAGGCGATCAAGAGCCGCCTGGCGGCCGCGCAGCCTTACGCCGAGTGGCTGGCACGCCAGATGGAAGTGCTGCCGCCGGCTGGCGTGGCGCATATCATCGAGGGCTACGAGCCCGAAAGCTCAGCCGCGCGCGCCGCTAAGTCGGCGCTGCTGGGCGAGCTGCAGCACGCCTTCGGCTATACCTCGGAAGAGCTGGCGGTGGTGCTGCGCCCGATGCTGCGCGATGGCCAGGAGCCGGTCGGCTCGATGGGCGACGATACGCCCGCCGCAGTGCTGGCCGAGCGCGCCCGCCCACTGTACGGCTACTTCAAGCAGCGCTTCGCCGAGGTGACCAACCCGCCGATCGATCCGCTGCGCGAAGAGCTGGTGATGTCGCTCTCGTTCGCGCTGGGCCGGC
The DNA here is from genome assembly GCA_937858455.1 of uncultured Kouleothrix sp. Taxonomy (GTDB): domain Bacteria; phylum Chloroflexota; class Chloroflexia; order Chloroflexales; family Roseiflexaceae; genus Kouleothrix. The sequence goes on along the minus strand of CALLYN010000903.1, from coordinate 5,188 downwards.
GCGGCAACTTCCTCGAAGAAGGCCCGCAGCACGCCCACCTGATCCGGCTGGCGAGCCCGGTGCTGACCGACGAGCACCTGGCGAAGATCCGCTCGCTCAACGACCCAATGTACGCCAACGAGACGCTCCGCGCGCTGTTCCCGGCCTCGGAAGGGCCGTACGCCATGCGCGCTGCGCTCGACCGGCTGTGTCGCCAGGCCGCGCAGGCCGTGGCCGCCAACAAGGTGCTGCTGATCATCAGCGACCGCGGCGTCGACGAAAACCACGCGCCTATCCCGGCGCTGCTGGCGCTCGGCGCGGTGCACCAGCATCTGATTCGCCTGGGCCTGCGCACCGCCGTGAGCCTGATCGTTGAGAGCGGCGAGCCGCGCGAAGTGCACCACCTGGCCTGCCTGGTGGGCATGGGCGCCGAGGCCGTGAACCCCTACCTGGCGCTCGCCAGCGTGCGCAGCCTGGCCATCGAGCGCGAAGAAGTGCGCGGCAGCAAGGCCGCGGCCGACGAAGAGCGCCGCAGCGCCACCGAGCTGGCCGACGAAGCCGAAAACAACTACATCCACGCGCTCGAAAAAGGCCTGCTGAAGATCATGTCGAAGATCGGCATCGCCACTGTCGATAGCTACTGCGGCGCGCAGATCTTCGAGACCATCGGCCTGGCCGACGCGGTGGTCGAGCGCTGCTTCAGCGGCACGCCCGCGCGCCTGGGCGGCGTGGGCTTCGATAAGCTCGCCGCCGATGTGCTCGAGCATCACGACGCGGCGTTCGCGAACCGCCTGCCGCTGGTGGCCACGCGCGGCTCGCTGCCCAACCCCGGCTTCTATAAGTTCAAGAAAGACGGCGAGTACCACTCGTTCTCGCCCGCCGTGGTGCACGCGCTGCAGCGAGCCGCCGGCGGCGGCGACTACACCACCTACCAGGCCTACAGCAACCTGGTGCACAAGCGGCCGCCCACCGAACTGCGCGACCTGCTGGAGATCGCCGAGCGCGCCGAGCAGGCCGCCCTGCCGCTCGACGAGGTCGAGCCGGTCGAGGCGATCGTGACGCGCTTCTCGACCGCCGCGATGTCGCTGGGCTCGACCAGCAGCGAGGCGCACGAGACGCTGGCGATCGCCATGAACCGCCTGGGCGGCATGAGCAACTCCGGCGAGGGCGGCGAGTCGCCCGAGCGCTACACCGACGAGCGCAACAGCCCGATCAAGCAGGTGGCCTCGGGGCGCTTCGGCGTGACGCCGGCCTACCTGGCGGCGGCGCGCGAGCTGCAGATCAAGATGGCCCAGGGCTCGAAGCCCGGCGAGGGCGGCCAGCTGCCCGGCCATAAAGTCACCGAGGAGATCGCGCGCGTGCGCCACACCACGCCGGGCGTGCAGCTGATCTCGCCGCCGCCGCACCACGATATCTACAGCATCGAGGATCTGGCTCAGCTCATCTTCGACTTGAAGCAGGTCAACCCGGCTGCGGCCGTGTCGGTGAAGCTGGTGGCCGAGGCTGGCGTCGGCACGGTCGCCGCCGGCGTGGCCAAGGGCGGCGCCGACGTGATCCTGATCAGCGGCCACTCGGGCGGCACCGGCGCCTCGCCGCTGTCGTCGATCAAGAATGCCGGCGTGAACTGGGAGCTGGGCCTGGCCGAAACCCAGCAGACGCTGGTGCTGAATGGGCTGCGCGGCCGGGTGCGCCTGCGCGCCGACGGCGGCCTGAAGACCGGGCGCGATGTGGTTATGGCCGCGCTGCTCGGCGCCGACGAGTTCTCGTTCGGCACGGCTGCGCTGGTGGCCGAGGGCTGCGTGATGGCGCGCGCCTGCCACATGAACAGCTGCCCGGTGGGCATTGCCACCCAGCGGCCCGAGCTGCGCGCAAAGTTCAGCGGCACACCCGAGCAGGTGATCCACTTCTTCCTGCATATCGCCCAGGAGGTGCGCGAGCTGCTGGCCTCGCTCGGCGCACACTCGCTCGGCGAGATCGTCGGCCGCACCGACTTGCTGCGCCAGGTGCGGCGCGGCGGCGACGCCGACTTGCTGAACCTCGGGCCGATGCTTGAGCGGCTCGACAGCGACGGCGACCCGATCGGCAATACCCAGCCCTGGAATGGCTACGCCACTACCAGCGAGCTCAACCAGCGCCTCGCCGCAGCGGCCGCGCCGGCAATCGAGCTGGGCCAGCCGATCGAGCTGGAGTTCGCGATCGGCAACTGCGACCGCACGGTCGGCGCGACGCTGTCGGGCGCGATCGGTGGGCGCTACGGCGAGGCGGGCCTGCCCGACGGCGCCGTCACGGTGCGCTTCAGCGGCAGCGCCGGCCAGAGCTTCGGCGCGTTCCAGGCGCCGGGCGTGCACTTCCTGCTCACCGGCGAGGCGAACGACTACGTCGGCAAGGGCATGGGCGGCGGCGAGATCGTCGTGCGGCCCTCGGCGGCGGCGCGTTACGCCACTCACGAGAATACGATCATCGGCAATACCGTGCTATATGGCGCCACTGGCGGCGCGCTGTTCGCGGCCGGCCGCGCCGGCGAGCGCTTCGCGGTGCGCAACTCCGGGGCGGTGGCGGTTGTCGAGGGCCTGGGCGACCACGGCTGCGAGTACATGACCGGCGGCGTGGTGCTGGTGCTCGGCGCCACCGGGCGCAACTTCGCGGCCGGCATGACCGGCGGCATCGCCTATGTGCTCGACGAAGACGGCAGCTTCGCCGCACGCTGCAATGGCGAGATGGTCGAGCTGGGCAGCCTCGACAGCGAGGACGAGGTCAACATCCGCGGCCTGCTGGAGCGCCACCACGAGCTCACCGGTAGCCCGCGCGCCACTGCGCTGCTGGCGCACTGGGAGCAGGCGCGCGGCCAGTTCGTGCGCGTGGCGCCGCGCGGCATCAAGGTGCAGCAGACCAAAACCTGGCTGATGTTGCGCGAGCGCGTGCTGCATCTGCACTAACGCCGCAGCTCGCCTGATTACAATCCCTCTCCGTTTGATCACTTTGCTTTTGCGATGCCCTGCCCGGCGAAGCTGGGCAGGGCATCGCAAAAGCAATAGGGTTACACACTTGCGCTCTTCGGCTTCCTCAAGCAACGAGATTGAGCCTACGACAGCGCTGCTTCGCCGCCCCCGACCCCCCATACAAGCAACTGGTCAGCCGGATGCGATAGTGGGCCTGGCGCCGCAGCCTAGCGCCGGCCACGCTCCGGCGGCTCGTCGGAGCGATCGGCGCGCTGCCGCCGCCCCAGAATTACCCCCATAGCAAAGGCAGCCAGCGCGCCCACGCCAGCAGCCCGCCCGGCCTGTGGCGCCGCGACCGGCTCGTCGGACTGGGCCTCGTCGCCGCCGCCAACCTGGCGCGCGCGCGTCTCGGCTCCGGCAAGGCTAGCCTGGCTCGGTATACCCTGCTGCGCGCGCGCCTCCTCCGTCACCGCCACAGCATTCTCGGCCGGCTCGATCTTCGAGCCATAGCGCCGCGCATATACCTGGGTGAACTCAGCGCCCATGAACAGAATCTGCGCCGAGTAGTACACCCAGATCAGAATAGCTACCAGCGAGCCGGCCGCGCCATAGCTCGACTCAGGCGCAGCCTTGCCAAGGTACAGGCTGATCAGCAAGCGGCCGAGCGCGAACAGCGCCGCAGTGGCGACCGCGCCGATCCATACGTCGCTCCAGGCCACCTCGACGTCGGGCAGGATCTTGAAGATCATCGCGAACAGCAGCGTGGTGATCGCGAACGATACGGCGAAGTTGACGATCTGCCAGATCAGCGTCTGCCCATACTGTTCGCCGGCCACGAGCTGGCCCACCGCCGCAAGCGCGGCGCTGATCACCAGCGACACCAGCAGCAGAAAGCCAACCCCTAGCACCATTGAGAACGACAAGAACCGCGCCCGCAGAGTAGCCCAGATGCCCTGCCCCGGCTTCGGCTGCACTTCCCAGATCGTGTTGAGCGCGTCTTGAAGCTGGCCAAACAGTCCCCCGGCCGCCAGCACCAGCGTCACTACGCCAATTGCCGTGGCGATCAGGCCAGCGGCCGGGCGGCGCGCGCCCTCAATCAGCGAGATCAGCGCCTGCTGGCCATTCTGGCCGATCAGCCCGCCAAGCTGGCCGACAATGTTCTGCCGAACTTGCTCCTCGCCAAAGAACAGGCCGGCGATCGCGATCACGATAATCAGCAGCGGCGCGAGCGCAAACACCGTGTAGTACGCCAGCGCGGCAGCCAGGCGCGGCGCTTTGTCTTCGCTCCAGTCGCTGAATGTTTCTTTGACAAGCCCCCAGGCTGCTGTACCATCCATAACTTTTCCTTCCTACCGAAGGCGATATAGGGATATGCCTAGGTGCAAGTGGCGTGCCGGCACTTGCGTGCTATAATCGCGCTGGCGCGCCCAGCGCCCAAACCGACAGGCAGATTCTCAAGCGTATGAAGCAACGTTTCATTCCCCCCGCGCCCTGGCGAGCATGGCTGGCCGACCTGCTGTTGCTGAGCGCGCTGGTCGCCGGCATCGTCGCCGCTGCCGTCTGGCTGGCCCGGCCCGAGCTGTCGATCCGCGCCAGCGACGACACTGCGCGGCGCTACCTCGGCTCGTTCTGGGCCGAGGAGCATAACCAAACCGACACCTACCGCTGGGCCCAGCCCGAAGCCGCGCTGCGCCTGTTTGGCTTCGAGCAGCGCGGGCCGCTGCTGCTGCGCGTGCGCCTGAGCGCGTCGCGCCCGGCAGGCCAGCCGCTGGTGCAGCTGACGCTGGCGAATATCGACCCGGCGCCACGCCTGGTGCTGGCCCGCGAGTGGCGCGAGTACACGCTGCTGCTGCCGGCCCCGCCGCACGACGCCGAGGGCCGCCTGCTGGCGCTGCACAGCCTGGTCGATCCGCCCTACCCCGAGGCGCGGCCGCTTGGCTTCGCCTTCAACTCGCTTACGATCACCGCGCATCCGCTCACCGCCGCCGACCGGCTGCCCGATGGCGAGCGGGTGCTGTTTCTGGTGCTGCTGGCCGACGCGGTGTTTGTTTTGCTGCGGCGCTGGCTCGGGCGCGCGCCGGCACTGGCGCTGACGCTGGCCCTGGCGCTGGCGTATGCCCTGTGGATGGCGCTGGCGCCGATTGCTGCGGGCTACTGGCTGCCGAACCTGTGGCTCGGGATGGGGCTGGCCTGGGGTGCGCTGCTGGCGCCGCCGCTGACGGGCTGGCTGCGCGCGCATACCGCCGGGGCGCGCTGGCGCTGGCTTGGCG
>CALLYN010000902.1 GCA_937858455.1 uncultured Kouleothrix sp. | reverse complement strand
GCGTGGCCCAGGCTGTCGTGCATGTCGCGCGCCAGCCGCGCCCGCTCGCGCAGCGCGGCCAGCTCTTCGGCCTGGGTCGCATAGCGCTCGAGATCCTCCTTGGCGCGGCGCAGCTCGGCGATCAGGTGCTCGCGCTCGTGGCGCTCGTTGAACAGCATGCCGATAAACAGCGCAAGCCCGACCCAGCCGGCCACAAACAGCACAAAGCCGCCCAATGCGCCCCAGTCGCCGTCGCGGATCGCCTCGTCGATGCCGATCGGCACGCTGATCACCGCCACCAGCGCGCCGATCGGCACCAGCCAGTGCCGGCGCTCGACCGCCGCGAACACCTGGCCCATGAGCGCGAACGTCACCCCCACAAACCCCGACGAGTAGTGCAGCAGCAGCAGCGCGCAGCTCGTCTGCACGCTCATGTAGATCAGCACCTGGCGGTAGGGAACAGGCCAGCGCCCGGTGCGGCGCGCGTCGCTGCGCTCAAACAGCTCGTACGCCAGCAGAAACACGCCGATCAGCCCGAGCATGCCTGCGCCGCGCCAGCTGCCCAGCAGCGCCGGGTCGTCGTGCAGCGCCTGGTACGTGGCCACCGCCAGCGAGATCCAGAGCATGAAGCGCCAGAAGACCAGAAACCAGCCGAGCCAGCCCGGTTGGTGCATCGATCGTTCGCCCATCACTTCACCCTGTCTGTCTGCGCCGGGTCGCGCGCCTGGCGCCACGAGCGGCCGTGGCGCCAGGCGCGATCGCACAAGTAAGCTGCGCCGTTCCACTTCTACTGCAGAAGCGCACCGCCGAGGGCTGAGCGCGCCAGCCGCGTACGTCCTCGGTAGTATAGCATCGCCGAGCGCTAGCGCTGCTCCCAGCGGAACAGCCGGCCGGCCAGCACCAGCGCCACGGCGCCATAGCACAGCAGCCCCAGCAGGTCGACAAGCGGCGCCTGCGCGGCCGGGATCGGCAGCATGCGCGGGCGGATCAGATCCACCAGCATGGTCGCGGGCGTCCAGATGCTGATGTTGCTCAGCCAGCGCGGCAGCAGCTCGAGCGGCATGAACAGGTTGCTGACGAACATCAGCGGGAAGTACAGCGCCTGGCCGATCGCGCCGGCGGCCCCGCCGGTGGGCGCCACCGCGCTGATCAGCTGGCCGATCACCAGGAACACCAGGCCGCCGGCCAGCGCGTAGGGCAGGGCCATGGCCAGGCCTGCCCAGGTGAAGCTGGCGCCGTACACCAGCACCGCCGTGAGCACAATCACCGCGCTCTGCCCGAGCACCAGCACCAGCCGCGCCAGCACGTAGGCGGCGATCAGCTGCCAGGCCGGCAGCGGGGTGGCGTGTACCCGCCACAGCACGCCGCGCTCGCGCAGCGTGGCCAGCCGGCTCGAGTCGCCGAGCAGCCCGCTCGACATCAGGTTGAGCACCACGATGCCGACGGTCAGCCAGGCGATCTGCTCGCGCCAGATCACGCCGTAGAGCAAGATCAGGCCGATCGGGAAGGCGAAGTTCCAGAACAGCGCCGTGCGGTTGCGCAGGTTCATCAGCATGTTGGCCTTGGCCAGAATAAAAAAGCGCCGCATTGCAATGTGCCCTTTCTTCTCGGTTTATACCAAATTCGCTTGATTACTTAGACTGTGGTGGGGGTTCGGGGCGGCTTCGCTGCTCCCGAATTTCTTTTTGTGTGGCGCTGCGTGGCTTCGCCACGCAGCGCCACACAATCGATAGCGGTGTGCGGTTTTTCCGCGCTCCGCGCGGAAAAACCGCACACACAATGAGCGGCACGTACCACGCTGCCGCAGGCGAAATGCACTGCTTCGAGAGCCGAACAACGCAACCGCATAAGTCCTAAAGAGATCAAGCGAAAAGCATATTTAGATACGCGGCCTTCAGGCTACGCTGGCAAGCCAGGCGGCCTCTTCGTCCTGCAGGGCGTCCTGGCCGCCGGCCAGCGAGCTGCCAGTGAGCGCGATGAATACGTCTTCGAGGTTTGGCTGGCGGCGCGCGGCCTCCTCGGGCGCGAGCGGCGGCGCGTGGCGCGCGATCAGCTCGCGCGGCGTGCCAAGCGCCACCAGCTTGCCGGCGTGAATGATGCCGACACGGTCGCAGAGCTCCTGGGCCTCTTCCATTGCGTGCGTCGTCAGCACCACCGTGCGGCCTTCGGCCCGCATGCGCCGCACCAGCGCCCACACTCCGCGGCGCGACTGCGGATCCAGGCCAGTGGTCGGCTCGTCAAGCAGCACGATCTGCGGGTCGTTCACCAGCGCCAGCGCCAGCGCCAGGCGCTGCCGCTGCCCGCCCGATAGCTGCTCGGCGCGCGCCCTGGCTTTCTGCGCCAGGCCAAAGCGCTCGAGCATCTGCGCCACCTGCGCGCGTGTCGGGAAGCGGTCGTAGAGCGCGGCGTATAGCTCGACCAGCTCGGCCAGCGTCAGCTCGGGGAACATTGCCGCCGTCTGCAGCTGCACGCCTAGCACGCGCTTGATCTGCTCTGCGCCGCGCGGCAGGTCGTAGCCGGCCACGCGCACCCGCCCGGCCTGCGGCCGGCGCAGCCCTTCGATGCACGCCAGCGTGCTGGTTTTGCCCGCGCCGTTCGGGCCGAGCAGCCCGAACACTTCGCCCGCCTCGATCGACAGGCTCAGCCCGGCTACTGCGCGCACGTCGCGGTAGCGCACCTCAAGATCGGTCATTTCGATTATTGGCTCGCCCGGCATGGGTCGCTCCTCCTTCAGCCGCAGGGCCGCCGTGGCGGCGCGGCGTCGCGTTCGATGGAGCAATCATACGCCGGCGCGGCGCGTGCCGGTAGTACCAGAGGGGCTAATCGAGGGGGTGCCGAAAGTCACGGCGGCGCTCGGCCGAAATGCCGAGGGCGCGCGGCCGGCCAACGCAATCGGCAGGCAGCCCGCCGCCACCTGCCGATCGCAGCCTGCGAGCGTGCGGCGCTACGAGCGCGCCATGCCGGCCAGCTCGCGCACATGCGCGCCTATGTCGGCCGATTTCACCAGCGCCTCGCCCACCAGAATGGCATCGGCGCCCCAGTCGCGCACCTGCGCGACGTGCTCGCGCGTGAAGATGCCGCTCTCGCTCACCAGCAGCGGCCGGTCGGCGGCCGGCAGCCGCGCCGCCACGCGCCGGGTGGTGTCGAGCGACGTGACAAAGCTGTGCAGGTCGCGGTTGTTCACGCCCACCACGCGCGCGCCGGCCGCCAGCGCTCGATCCAGCTCGGCCTCGTCGTGTACTTCGACCAGCGCCTGCATGCCCAGGGCGTGCGTCAGCGCCAGCAGCTCGCGCAGCGGCGCGTCGGCCAGCGCTGCCACAATCAGCAGCAGCGCGTCGGCGCCGTGCGCGCGCGCCTCGTACACCTGGTAGGCGTCGATGATGAAGTCCTTGCGCAGCAGCGGAACCGGACGAAGAACCAACGACAAAGAACCAAGAGCAGAATCTTCTTTGGTCTTTGGTCTTTGGTCGCTTGCCGGCTGCATGAGTGTACGAATCTGTTGCAGATATTCGAGGCTGCCCTGGAAGAACTGCTCGTCGGTGAGCACCGAGATCGCGGCGGCGCCGTGCGCGGCGTAGGTGCCTGCCAGCGCCAGCGGGTCGAAATTCTCGATCAGCACGCCCTTCGACGGCGAGGCCTTTTTTACCTCGGCTATCAGCGCGACGCTGCCCGGCCGGCGCAGCGCCGCGTCGAGCGGGCGGACGGGCGGAGCTGCGGCAATGCGCGCCACCAGCTCGTGCTGCGGCACCTGGGCGCGGCGCAGCGCCACCTCGGCGCGCTTGTGATCTAAAATGCGGGTCAGGAATGTCCCCGCGTCCTGAGCAGTCATCGGCGTGGCCTCACTGGTATGGCGGTCGGTCGCGCGCTATTGTAGCACGCGCGGCACTTTTTCATACTCAGCCTGGCCCTGGCTCTCGCCCACGCGCTGGAAGCCGCAGACGCGCTCGTAGAAGTAGCGGTTTTTCCCCGACCAGGTGGGGGTGCGCAGGCTCCAGCGCGCCGTGTCGGGGTAGGTGGCCTCGAGGAACTGCCAGGCGCGGCGGCCGACCCCGGCGTCCTGCCAGTCCGGGTCGATGAACAGCAGCCCGAGGACGTTGTAGGCATCTTCGAAGCGCCACACGACCATCCCGCCGACGATCGCCTGGCCGCCGTCGCGAATGGTGTAGCGGTCGATGTCGACGCAGCCAAACAGCCAGCGGTGGAAAAAGGTGTCGCTGCTCATGTACGGGGCCAGCTCGGCCTCGCCGGCGGCCTCGGCGCGCCGAAACTCCGCCAGAAAGCTGCGCCGCATCATATCGGCCAGCTCGGGCAGCTCGTCGGCGACCATGAACGCAAATGTCGGCGTCCTGTGGGTAGGCACCGCGCACCTCCTTGCTGACGTGCACCCGGCAGCCTCGTGCTACGCCTCCGGCGGCTGCTCGAAGCCAAGCTCCTCGGCCACGATATACAGCGGGCGGCGCTTGACTTCGTCGTAGATCCGGCCGAGGTACTCGCCGATGATGCCGAGGAAGATCAGCTGGATGCTGCCGATGAACAGCACGCTCACCAGCGTCGAGGCCTGGCCGTAGAATGGTGGATTGCTGGGGTTGGCCAGCCGCATCACGATCACGGCCAGCAGAAAGATCAGGCTGATCAGCGCCACGATAAAGCCGAAGTAGGTGGCCAGCTGCAGCGGCAGGTACGAGAAGCTAGTGATGCCGTCGAGCGCCAGGCGCACCATCTTGCTCAGCGAGAACTTCGTCTCGCCGGCCTTGCGCGCGTCGCGCTCGTAGCTGATGCCCGTCTGGCGGTAGCCGACCCACACCGACAGGCCGCGCATAAACCGGTTGTACTCGCGCATCTGGATGATCGCGTCGACCACCTTGCGATCCATCAGGCGGAACTCGCCGGTGTCGACGGGAATCTGGATGTTCGTGATCTTGGCAATCAGGCGGTAGAATGCCGAGGCGGTGGCTTTCTTGAACCACGTCTCGCCGGCGCGCTCGGCGCGCTGGGCGTACACCATCTGGTAGCCCGCGCGCCACTGCTCGACCAGGCGCGGCACCACTTCGGGCGGATCCTGCAGGTCGGTATCCATCACCACAATCGCGTCGCCGCGCGCGTGGTCGAGCCCGGCCGTGAGCGCGGCCTGCAGGCCAAAGTTGCGCGAGAAGTTGATCACCTTGACGCGCGCGTCGCGCTGGTGCACCCGGCGCAGGATCTCGGGCGAGCGGTCGCGCGAGCCGTCGTTCACCAGCACTAGCTCGAACGGCTCGCCGAAGGCTTCAAGCACGGCGATCGTTCGGTCGCAGAACTCTTCGAGCAGCGCCTCTTCGTTGTACACCGGCCCGACGATCGAGATCACCGGCCGGGCAGGCTGGTGGGCAGCGCGATCGCGCGGCACGATCTGTTCCAGCGGGTCGACGATTTGCATGAGCCCTGATCCCCTGCGCGTCTTGTCATACACGGCCATCAGCACCCACGCATTGTAACATATCTCGCTACTCGGTCAGCTCGAATGTCACGCCGGGCGAGCCGGGGATCGAGAAGGAGACGCGGTCGAACGAGACCTGCATCGGGGCGTGCAGCGCGCGCAGCCCGCGCTGGGCCTGCTCAAGCGAGGCGACCTTCAGCACCAGCGTGGCGATGCAGTGCCGGGCCATGGTGCGCAGCCGGATGGCCGGCCCCGCGCCAACCCGCCACAGGCCGTCGTCGCCGGGCACCAGCGGCTGCAGCAGCTGCACCCAATCGCCGGTGGATTTAATCAGGTTTGGCACGCCGATCACCACCTCGCTCACGCCTTCGAGGCCGATCCGCCCGCCGTGGCGGTGGTGCGCCATGCCCTGGCCGTCGGCGACGAGGCTGGCGCCATTGTGGTAGTAGCCGGTGAGCGAGAGCATGCTGCGCCCCGAGGCGTGCGCCAGCAGTGCGTGGGCGATCCGGCTGCTCAGGCGCGCCTGCCCGGCCGGTGTACTGGGCGCCTGGCGCATCAGCGAGAACAGCGCGCGCTGCCAGACATTCTCGCCCAGCAGATCGCCCAGGTAGATGCGCTCCCACAGCTTGATCGGCTCCTGGCCCTCGGGGGCGGGCGTGAAGAATGGGATGACGCCGCTGTGGCGCAGGTGCCGCCGCTCAAGCTCGGGCAGCAGCCGCGTCAGCGGGCGCGAGAGCGAGAGAAAGCTCAGGAGTTGGTAGTGCGCGGGGTTCGACTGGGCCAGCGCCGAGCGTGCCGCCGTGCCGAGCCTGATCACCTCGAGCGCCATGTTGCCGAGCGAGACGCGCCCGGAGCTATAGCCGGCGTACTCGGCGAACGGCGCCACGGCGGGAAACCCCAGCGCTTGCGTCAGGAATTGAAACAGCCGCAGCGCGTCGTCGGCGCGAATGCCAACGTGATCGATCTGCTTCAGGAAGGGGTGCGATGCAATCATAGCATACTTCGGCAACGACACAGGGTCGATCTGATCGAGTACTGAGTGCGATGCGTTCATGGCATACCTCGATGTCTCTTCAGCAGCGCCGGCGACGTGGCCGGGCTGGATGTATGCGGTTGTCGGATGTAGCTGGCGAAGACGATGCGAAAGACACCGTGCCGCGTTCCAACCCGACACGACGGCTGGAGCGCAGCGTGCCTGCGTAGCTGTAGATATAACGGGCGGGCGGGCGGCGCGGATACGCGGAACAGTTGGGAGGGTGTGTAGGATTCTCGTGTGGCGCAGGGCTGCTGTATGGTGCAGGTTCGGGGCAGCTTTGCCGCCGCCGAAAACTTCCTTTTTGGCTGGTCGCGGCCACGCCGGTGGCCGCGACCAGCCAAAAAAGAGTGATGTGGGAGGGCTTGCGCCCGCCAAACCTGCCACGCGGGAGGGCACCGCGTTTCTCGTGTGATGAAACGAGCTGGTATTAGCTGTTCGCGATCTCGTGCATCTCTTCCCAGTTCGGCCCCATCTCGAGGTCGACCTTGAGCGGCACTTCGTTGCCGGTCTTCTCGCTGCGCAGCGCATACGCGCCCTGCATGTGGTCGCACACCAGCGCCACAACCTCGTCGACCTCGGCGTGCGGCACTTCGAAGATCAGCTCGTCGTGCACCTGCAGCAGCATGCGCGTGGCCAGCTTGCGGCGGCGCAGCTCGTCGTCGACGCGGATCATGGCGATCTTCATGATGTCGGCGGCGGTGGCCTGGATGGGCGCGTTGATCGCCTCGCGCTCGGCGGCCTGGCGGCGCGGGCCGCTGGTGCGTAGATCGGGCATGTAGCGCCGGCGGCCGAACAGCGAGCGCACAAAGCCCTCGCGGCGGCCCTCTTCAAGCGTGCTGTCGATGTAGTCGCGCAGGCCGGGGAAGCGCGCGAACAGCGCGTCGATCAGCTGCTGGGCCTCGCTGCGGCTCAGGCTGGTGCGCGCCGCCAGGCCAAACGCGCTGATGCCGTAGATCACGCCGAAGACCGTGGTTTTTGCGATCCGCCGCTGGTTCTTATCGACCTTCTCGATCGGCACGCCGAACAGCTGCGCGGCAGTGGCGGCGTGGATGTCCTGGTCTTCCCTGAAGGCCTGCACCAGGTTCGGATCCTGGGTGATATGTGCCAGCACGCGCAGCTCGATCTGCGAGTAGTCGGCGGCGACGAACACGCAGCCGGGCGTGGCCACAAAGCCGCGCCGGATCTCGCGGCCCTCGTCGGTGCGCGTCGGGATGTTTTGCAGGTTCGGGTCGTTGGACGAGAGCCTGCCGGTGGCGGCGCCAAGCTGGCTGTAGGTGGTATGCACGCGCCCGGTCTCGGGATTCACCAGCTCGGGCAGCGCGTCGACATACGTCGACTTGAGCTTGGTGAGCTGGCGGTAGCGCAAGATCAGGTCGATCACCGGGTGCTGGCTTTTGCCGGCGAGGTTTTCGAGCACGCTGGCCGTGAGCGAGTAGCGGCCGGTCTTGGTCTTTTCGAGGCCGGCGGTGGGCATGCCCAGCTTGTTGAACAGCAGGTCGCTCAGCTGATCGCCCGAGTTGATATTGAACTTCAGGCCGTCGTTGAAGCCGTAGATCTGGTCTTCGAGCCGCACCAGGTCGTCGCCCATGCGCCGGCCAAGCTCGCGCATAAACGGCACGTCGAGCCCGATGCCGGCCTGCTCCATGCGCACGAGCACGGGGATGAGCGGGATCTCGAGCTTCTGGTACAGCTCAGCGACTTTGGCCTGCTCGGCCAGCTGCGGCGCCAGCGCCTGCACCAGCCGCATGGTCATGTCGGCGTCGGCGGCGGCGTAGGGCGTGGCGGCGTCGAGCGGCACGTCGGCGAAGGTCAGCTGGTTCTTGCCGCGCTTGCCGATCAGCTCTTCGATGTCGGTCATCGGCTCGGGCAGCTTCAGCTCGTAGAACGACAGCTCTTTCAGGCCGCGGCGCTTGTCGAGCAGCGCGGCCGCCAGCATGGTGTCGAACACGACGCCCTCGACCGGCACGCCGGCGTGCTCAAGCGTTTCGATGTCGAACTTGGCGTTGTGGCCATACTTGGGCAGGCGCGCGTCGGCGAAGAACGGCCGCAGCGCGCCGAGCACGCGCTCGCGCGGCAGCTGCTCGGCGCCGCGGTGGCCGAATGGGATGTACCACGCCTGGCCCGGCGCCACCGCCACCGAGATGCCGACGATGTCGTCCTGCACCGCGCGCGTGCCGAGCGTCTCGGTGTCGAAGGCGAAGCCGGCGCTCTGGCCGAGCGCGGCCAGCACCTCGGCGAGCTGCGCTTCGCTGGTGACGGCGCGGTAGTCGCCGAGCGCGGTGCGGCCATCGGCGCCGGGCATGCTCGCCAGCGCCGCCGGGCGGGCCTGCGGCACCGCCGGCATGTCGAACATCGCCAGCTGCTGCGGGCTGCCGTCGGCAGACGGCGAAGAAGGGCCGAAGACCAAGGACGAAGCGCTTTCTTCGTCCTTGGTCTTCGGTTCTTCGGCGTTCGTGGTTCCCGGCAGCTCGGCCTCTTCGATCGCGCTGCCGGTGGTGGGCAGGCGCTTCACCAGGCTTGCGCCGAACTCAAGCTCCTGAAACAGCGCGATCACCTGGCTGCGGTCGTAGTCGCGCAGCTCGGCGGCGCGCAACTCGAGCGTCACCGGCACATCGCAGACGATCGTCGCCAGGCGTTTGCTAAACTCGGCGGCCTCGCGCTGGCCGTCGAGCGCCTTCTTGAAGCGATTCGGCGCCTCGCCAAGGTTGTCGTACAGGTTCTCGACGGTGCCGAACTGCTTGAGCAGCGCGATTGCGCCGGCCTCGCCAATGCCCTTGACACCGGGGATGTTGTCGGAAGTGTCGCCCTTGAGGCCGCGCAGGTCGGCCAGCTGCGACGGCGCCAGGCCGTTGTAGCGCTCGCGCACCTGGGCCTCGTCGTACAGCACGGTGTTCTTGCCCTTCTGCACGTACGGGTTGGCCAGCAGCACGCTGACGTGGTCGTCGACCAGCTGGAGCGTGTCGGTGTCGCCGGTGAGGATCATGGTATCGACGCCGGCGGCGCTGGCCTGGCGCGCCAGCGTGCCGATCACGTCGTCGGCCTCGTAGCCATCGTAGGTGTAGATCGGGATGTTGAAGGCGGCGAGCAGCTGGCGGATGCGCGCGAGCTGCGGATGGAATTCGTCGGGCGTTTCGGCGCGGCCGGCCTTGTACTCGGCGTACAGGTCGTCGCGGAAGGTGCGGCCAATGTCGAACGACACCGCGACATAGCGCGGGTGGTGCTCGTGGATGGCGTTGAGCAAGATCGAGATAAACCCGTACACGGCGTATGTCGGCTCGCCCGTCGAGGCGCGCAGGCCAACCTTGGAGAGCGCGTGGAACGCGCGAAATGCCAGGGCGTGGCCGTCGATCAGAGCCAGCAGCGGCCGTTGGTTTGGCATGGGTCACCTCTGTTAGTCGCACATCCGATCTACCGCATTATACTCGATCTGTCGCCGGCGTGCCGGTTTGCCCGCGCGCAGGCGCCTGGCGACGCAGCAATGCCGTGCCGGCCCCGGCGCGGGCGCATGCCTCAGGGCAGCAACACACCTGCCGCCGCACCCTGAGGCATGCGCCACCACGGCCAGGCGCGCGGCGGCGCTTGGCTCGATCGCAGCTCGCGCAGCCTACGTGTGCTACCCGGCAAACTGCGCGACGGCGGCGCGCAGGCCGCGCTCGTAGGCGTCGATCAGCCGATCCCACTGCGCGTCGGCCGCAGCGTCGACCTGCTGGCGCG
>CALLYN010000901.1 GCA_937858455.1 uncultured Kouleothrix sp. | reverse complement strand
TGGAGGTGGCGCTGGCCGCCGATCTGCGCGTCGCACCGGCTGGGGCAACGTTCAAGCTCGGGCTTCCCGAGGTGAGCCTGGGGGTGCTGCCGGGCACCGGCGGGACGCAGCGGCTGCCACGGCTGCTGGGGGCGGCGCGGCGGCAGGAGGCCCGGCGACGTCGGGCAAGGCCTCGCCCGGCGCCGCAAGCCAGGCGATCGTCTGCGTGACCGGGATCACGCTGCCTTCGGGGTGGACGATCCGCAGCACGCCGCTGGCCGGCGCCTCGACCAGGTTGGTGATCTTCTCGGTCTCGATCTCGACGATCGCGTCGCCCTGGCTGACAGCCTCGCCATCGCGCTTGAGCCAGGCGCCGATCGTGCCCTCCTGCATGCTCAGGCCCCACTTGGGCATCACGATTTCAATAGGCATTGGTTGCTCCGAATCGATCAGGCGGCCATGGTTGCCTGCGCGGCCTCGGCGATGCGCCCCGGCGACGGCACGTACACGTCTTCGAGCGCCGGGCTGAACGGCACCGGCGTGTGCGGGGCCGTCACCAGCTTGACGGGCGCATTGAGATATTCGAGCGCCTGGGTGGCCGCGAGCGTGGCGATATCGCCGGCCACGCTGCAGCGCGGGTTGTCTTCGTCTACCACCACCAGCCGGCCGGTTTTGCGCAGCGACGTGAGCACGGTGTCCTCGTCGAGCGGCGCGAGCGAGCGCAGGTCGACCACCTCGGCGTTAATGCCGGCCTTGGCCAGCTGGTCGGCGGCCTGGAGCGCGTGGATCACCATGCGCGAGATCGCGACAATCGTCACGTCGGTGCCGGCGCGCTTGATGTCGGCCTTGCCGAGCGGGATCACGTACTCGCCCTCGGGCACGGGGCCTTTGCTGTCGTACAGCACCTTGTTCTCGCAAAAGATCACCGGGTCGTCGTCGCGGATGGCGGCGGCCAGCAGGCCCTTGGCGTCGGCGGGGGTGGCCGGGGCTACGACCTTAAGGCCGGGGAAGTGCACAAACGTCGAGTAGATCGAGTCGGAGTGCTGGGCGGCGGCGCGGAAACCGGCGCCGATCATGGTGCGCACCGTCAGCGGGATCTTGGCCTTGCCGCCGAACATATAGCGCATCTTGGCGGCCTGGTTGACGATCTGGTCGAGGCACACGCCCATGAAGCCAATAAACATCAGCTCGACGACCGGGCGCAGGCCGGTGGCCGCCGCGCCCACGCCGGCGCCCATAAAGCCCGACTCGGTGATCGGCGTGTCGCGCACGCGCTGGCGGCCGAACTCTTGCACCAGCCCTTTGGTGACGCCAAGCACGCCGCCCCAGGCGTCGAGGTGGTCGGGGCTGTCGCTCTGCGACGCGCCGGTGACGTCTTCGCCCATGAGGATGACATTCGCGTCGCGGCGCATCTCGAGGCGCAGCGCCTCGTTGATCGCCTCGCGGTAGCTGATCGTGCGAGCTGTGGTCATATGTGTGCTCCTCTGATTGACAGGACTTACGCGGTCGCCCGCGATATCGGCTTGTGATGCCTGCGGCAGCTTTGTGCTGAGATTTTGGCGCAAAGCGCCAAAATCTCAGCACCATCCATGAAAAAGTACCGCGAAAAAGTACCGCTCTGCCGAAGGCAAAAACGCGCACCGCGTAAGTCCTGTGATTGACACGAGTTATATTGATTTTGGAGGGCTTGCGCCCTCCAAGCCTCCCACGCGAGAGGACGCCGCGTACGTCTTATGATCGAGAGAATGTACGCAGTGCCTTTCCGCAGGGGAGGCTTGGCGGCTTCGCGGCCCGCCTGGCAAAAGCGCGCGATAGCGGCGACGCTAGGCGCCGGCAGTCTGGAACGGCCACAGCTCGCGCTCGGGAATGTTCACATACACATCGCTCAGCAGCTCGGGCGCGGCGGGGAACGGGCTTTCGTCGGCGAAGCGCACCGCGTCGACAATCGCGTCCTTGGCGCGCTGGTCGATCGCGTCAAGCTCGGCCTGGCTGAGCAGCTCTTGGTCGACCACGGTGGCGCGGAAGCGGCCGATGCAGTCGAGCGAGCGGTAGTGCGCTTCCTCTTCCTTATCGCGGTACTTCACGGTGTCGCCCTCGAAGTGCCCATAGTAGCGGTACGTCTGCGCCTCGATAAACGTCGGGCCGTCGCCGCGGCGCGCGCGCGCCACAGCCTCGCGCGCGGCCTCGTACACCGCAAAGAAGTCAAGCCCATCGATCGCGACGCTGGGCATGCCAAAGCCGCGCGCGCGCGCCGCGATATCCTGCCCCGACACCGAGTACTTGGGCGAGGTAGTTTCGGCGTAGCCGTTGTTTTCGCACACAAACACCACCGGCAGCTTCCAGACGCCGGCGAGGTTCAGGCCCTCGAATGTAGTGCCCTGGTTCGACGCGCCATCGCCAAAAAAGCAGACCGTCACCTGGTCGGTGGCGTGGATCTTGGCGGTAAGGCCGGCGCCGCAGGCCATGGGCGGCCCGCCGCCGACGATGCCATTCGCGCCGAGCATGCCCTTGTCGACATCGGCGATGTGCATGGAGCCGCCCTTGCCCTTGCACGAGCCGGTGGCCTTGCCGTAGATCTCGGCCATCATGGAGCGCACGTCGACGCCCTTGGCGATGCAGTGGCCGTGGCCGCGGTGCGTGCTGGTGAGGAAATCGCTGTCGCGCAGGTGCGCGCACAGCCCGGTAGCCACGGCCTCCTCCCCAGCGTAGAGGTGCACAAAGCCGGGGATCTTGCCGGCTGCGAAGTCGAGGTGCAGCCGCTCTTCGAACTCGCGGATCAGCCGCATCCGCTCATACGCCCAGAGTAGCGTGTCCTTGCCGATGTCCATGCGCGATCCTCCTCGATCTTATGCTCAAGACAAAAGCACAGAGCTTTGCCGATGGCAGGGCTACGCCAAAGCCGCGCGCCCCAAATGCAGCGCTACGAGCGCACGCGAATGCCTCCGTACCTATTCGCGTGCATGCGCGAAGGAAGATAGCCGGATTATTTCAAACTTTGGCATGCCCGCGTGCCGCTGGCATACGCACGCGGCCCAGGCTAAAAAGCTTGTGGACGGTATAGCTTCGGGCAAGTAGTGAAATAGCGCTTGAAGTTAAGCCATAGTACAGCCATGAACATGGGCGCGTCAAGGGCTGTATTTCCATTATCTGAAATTACATCAAACTTCGTTTGATGAATTTCTTTTTGCTATGCGCTGCCCGGCTTCGCCGTGCAGCGCATAGCAGAAGGAGATTTCGGGGGCGGCTGCGCCGCCCCCGAACCCGCCAGACCGCAACTCGCTCCGAAAAAAGGAGATTTCGGTGGCGGCTGCGCCGCCCCCGAACCCCCAGACCGCAGATCGCTGCAAAAGCCGCGCACAAACAAGCTGGCGCAGGGCAAACCCGGCGCCAGCTCTTTAGTGGAAAGGGCGCGCTACTCGACCAGCCGGGCCTCGAGAGTCACATCTTCAAGGCCGGGCAGCAGCAGCCGCGACACCGGGCAGGTCTGCTTGGTCTTCTCGGCGGCGGCCTGAAACGCCGCAGCGTCGATGCCAGGCACCTTGCCCTCAGTCGCCAGGTGGATCGCGGCGATCTTGGGGCCGCCCTCGCCCATACGCAGCTTGACCGTGGCGCGGGTGGTCACGTACTCGGGCACGTGGCCGTCGCCGCTCAGGCCATTCGCGAGCGCCATGCTGAAGCAGCCGGCGTGGGCCGCCGCGATCAGCTCCTCGGGGTTGCTGCCGCCGCCGTTCTCGAAGCGCGATACAAATGTGAGCTTGACATCGCGCAGCGCCCCGCTCTCGCTCGACACTGTCCCCGCGCCGCCCTTCAGATCGCCCCGCCAAGTCGATGTCGCGTAGCGGTTGAACTCTGCCATGGGAAAGCCCTCCTTAGGTTTGCGGCTGCGCCAAGGCGAGGCGCCTCGCGCCGCCATACTGCTCACCCCGCGTCCCAGCAAGAAACCGACCGCCAGGCGGCGCGGCACTGCGAGCGCCGCAGCATGTCGACATCGCTCGCCATCACAAAGGCGAAGCGGTGGTTGAAGAAGATCTGGTGGTACGTGGCCGCGCGAATGCAAGCAGGATATTTGACGCGCTGCATTAGCAATGCTATTATCTGAACTACCTCAAACAGTATCCTCTATATCGTAGATTGGCCTTGTGGCCCTGGGGAGAACTCCGATGACGGAAGCCGTCCGCCAAATCTACTGGAATGTCGGCGAAGGCTTTGCCCCGCTGGCACTCTACCTCTCCGCGCTCGTCGCCGTATCGGTGATGACGTGGGGCGTGCTGCGCGACATTGGCCGCTGGCGCCGCGGCAAGCCCGACGCGCGGATCTCCGAGATCCCGGCGCGCGCGATCGAAGCGCTGGCGCAGGTGTTCGGCCAAAAGCGCGTGCTCAAGGATCGCCGGCCCGGCTCCATGCACGCGCTGATCTTTTTTGGCTTTCTGGCGCTGTTTATCGGCACCGACATCATCGCCGTAGAAGAAGACTTCAGCATCCCGCTGATGGGGCCGCAGGCCGGGCAGATCCTGGCCGGCACGTTCTACCAGTGGTACGAGCTGATCCTCGACACCATGGGCCTGGTGTTCCTGGCAGGCTTGGTGTGGGCGGCCTGGCGGCGCTACCGCAGCAAGCCCGACCGGCTGAACAACCGGCCAACCGACCTGTGGGTGCTGGCGTCGCTGCTCTACATCACGATCACCGGCTTTCTGCTCGAGGGCCTGCGCCTGGCGAACCAGACGATCGGCGACATCGCGGTGTACCAGCAGGCATGGGCCGCCAACTCGTTCTTCGGCTACGGCCTGGCCACGATCTTTCGCGGCATTGGCCTGGGCGGCGGCAGCGGCGTGGCATTCGCGCTGCACGGCCTGTTCTGGTATACTCACATGCTCACCACCTTCGCCTTTATCGCCACCATCCCGCTCTCGAAGTTCAAGCACCTGTTCTACACACCGCTCAACACCTTCTTCCGCGACACCGAGCCCAAGGGCGCGCTGATGCCCATCCCGAACCTCGAGGCCGAGATCGAGAAGGACGAGCCGTCGCTCGGCCTGATGACCCTGGCCGACTTTACGTGGAAGCAGCGGCTCGACTTCGACGCGTGCATGCAGTGCGGGCGCTGCCAGAGCAAGTGCCCGGCCTACGCCTCGGGCTCCGAGCTCTCGCCCAAGTTCCTGATCACCAAGATGGCCGACCTGATGCGCGGCGAGCCGATCCTGCTGCGCGACGGCTCGATCGCGCGCGTTCACCAGAATGTGGTGGCCGAGGGCACCAGCGAGCGCGGCGAGGCCGGCAAGCCCGCCGACACCGCCGAGAAGTACCGGATCATCACCGGCGACGCCGAGACCATCCCGCTCTACGAGCATGGCCTGTTCACCGAGAATGAGCTGTGGAGCTGCACCACCTGCCGCGCCTGCATGGAAGAGTGCCCGGCGATGATCGAGCATGTCGACCAGATCGTCGGCTTCCGGCGCAACCTGGCGATGATCCAGAGCGAGGTGCCCGGCGGCGTCAAGCGCGTGCTCGAGGGCATCGAGCGGCAGGGCAACCCCTGGCGCCTGCCCGCGCGCGACCGCATGGCCTGGGCCGAGGGGCTCGACGTGCCGACCATGGCCGAGAAAGAGCACGTCGACGTGCTCTACTGGGTCGGCTGCGCGCCCAGCTACGACGACCGCTCCAAGCGCGTGGCGCGCACCATGGTCGAGCTATTCAACCGCGCCGGCGTCGACTTCGCGGTGCTGGCCGAGGAAGAGACCTGCACCGGCGACCCTGCCCGGCGCATGGGCGAGGAGCTGCTGTACCAGGAGATGGCCAAGACCAACGTCGGCACGTTCGGCCAGTACACCTTTAAGCGGCTGGTCACCACCTGCGCGCACTGCTACAACACGATCAAGAACGAGTACCCGCAGTTCGGCGGCAAGGCCGGCGTCGACTACGAGGTGATCCACCACACCGACTTCCTGGCCCAGCTGGTGGCCGAGGGCAAGCTCACGCCCAGCGAGAAGGTCGAGCAGCGCGTGGCCTACCACGACCCGTGCTACATCGGCCGCTACAACGACATCTACGACGCGCCGCGCAGCGTGCTGCAGGCCATCCCCGGCCTCGAGCTGGTCGAGGCGCCCGATTGGAACCGCGGGCGCGCGATGTGCTGCGGCGGCGGCGGCGGCAACGTCTGGCTTGAGGGCTGGGGCAAGAAGGGCGTGAATACCATCCGGCTGGAGCAGATCCAGAAGGCCCAGCCCACCACCGTGGCCGTGGCCTGCCCGTTCTGCATGGTCATGTTCGAGGACGCCGCCAAGAACACCGGGGTCGACGAGACGCTGGCACGCAAAGACGTGGCCGAGATCTTGCTGGACTCGCTGCCAAAGCAATCAGCCAAGGCGTAGGCACAGCTACCAAAAAAAGCTGAAGAACAACCACCAAGGCACCAAGAAAACGAAAGAATCTTGGTGTCTTGGTGTCTTGGTGGTAAACGTTATCGATACACGCAAGGAGCACGCATGACCGACACCCCCAAGCTGCGCGAGCTGGCCTACCCGGCCAACCTGCTGACGCTAGCGCGCCTGCTGATGCTGCCGGCCGCGCTGCAGGCCATGCGCCACCCCGGCGCTCGCAGGCGCGCGCTGGTGCTGTTTGGCGTGGCCATGGCCACCGACGTGCTCGACGGCCCGGTGGCGCGCATGCGCGACGAAGTATCGCCGCTGGGCAAGCTGCTCGACCCGATCGCCGACAAGCTGATGATCAACGCGACCGCGCTGGCGCTATCGCGCACGCGCGGCTTTCCGTGGTGGGCCACCGGCATGCTGCTGGCGCGCGATTGCGGTATCGTGCTGGGGAGCGCGCTGGTATACCACCGGCGCGCCGAGATCAGTGTGGCCCACCCCGCCGGCAAGCTTACCACCGTGGCGCTGGCGGCGGCGATGCTGCTCTACCTGGCCGATGGCCCGCGCAGCGGCCGGCCAATGCTGTACGCCGCGCTGGTGCCGTTCGGCGCGTCGGCGCTGGTGTATGGGCGCGCGCTGGCACGGGCGCTGCGCTAGCGCCGCTGCCGCCGCAGGTACATGAAGAACAGCTGCCGGTAGGTGATCGACCCATCCGGCTCGGGGTCGCCGCGCCACACCGCGTACCACGGCGTGCCCTCATCGCAGACAAAGCCGCGCCGCGGGCAGGGCGCGGCGAACTCGACGCCGCCAACCTCGAAGGCGAACGCGGGCGGGCGGATCACGCGCTGCTGCACCGCCAGCAGGCTCAGCGGGCATGCCGCCAGCAGCAGCACCAGCGCCATCCCCAGGCCGACGAGGACCGTCAGGCGCGGGCGGCGGTGCTCGTACTGAAGGGCGGCGTTTGGCTCGGGCATGGCGCGCCTCGCGTGGTATTCGGTGGGCGATGCCGCCAGTATACCCGAGATCGGCCGCAGGCGCATGAGCCTCGCGCGGGCCTAGCGCGGAAGCTGAAATAATACCAAATTCGCTTGATGACTTATACTTTGATGGGGGTCTGGGGGCGGCTTCGCCGCACCCGAAATTTCGTTTTCTTGTGCGGCGCCCGGCTTTGCCGGGCGCCGCACAAGAA
>CALLYN010000900.1 GCA_937858455.1 uncultured Kouleothrix sp. | reverse complement strand
CAGCGCGCGCGCCAGCGCTGGGAGCAGCAGCGGGTGCGCCACTACGAGGTAGACGTGTCGTGGGCAAACGGATGGAACTACGGCAATGCGCGCGTAGAGATGCGCGACGGACAGGTCGTCAGGGCGATCGACCTGGACACCGGGCAGCCGCTTCTCGCACATAAGCGCAATTCCGCCAGCTACTTCGGCTCGATCGACAACCTGTTCGAGATCATCCAGACGTATGTGCAGCCCCAGCTGAACTGGCGCAACCTGCTCGCGCACTATGTCCCGGCGCTGGCAAGCCGGCTCGTCCCGTGCGCCGCTCCGCTGCCTAGGGTAAGCTACGATCCGCACTTCGGCTTCCCGACCGACCTCTGGTACAATGACAGCTGGTGCGCTAACACATTCTTCAACTACTCAAACGTGAGAATCGCGCGCTTCAGCCCGCTGCCCTGAATTCTGCTTGGAAACCTTCACTTTATATAGGAGCAGCGCGATGGAAACGCTCAAATGGTGGCAACAGGCGGTCTTCTACCAGATCTACCCGCGCAGCTTTGCCGACGGCAACGGCGATGGCGTTGGCGATTTCGCGGGGATGATCGCCAAGCTCGACTACCTGCGCGAGCTGGGGATCGACGCGATCTGGCTGTCGCCGCACTACCCCTCGCCATTTCTCGACTGTGGCTACGATATCTCCGACTACACCGCCGTCGCGCCCGAGTATGGCACGCTCGGCGACTTCCGCGCGTTCCTGCAGGCCGCGCACGCGCGCGGCATCCGGGTGGTGATCGACGTGGTGCTCAACCACTCGTCCGACCAGCACCCCTGGTTCGCCGAGTCGCGCGCCAGCCGCAGCAGCCCCAAGCGCGACTGGTATATCTGGCACGACGGCAAGGACGGCGGCCCGCCGAACAACTGGGCCTCGATCTTCGGCGGGTCGGCCTGGGAGTACGACGCGCTGACCGGGCAGTACTACTACCACGCGTTTCTGAAGGAGCAGCCCGACCTGAACTGGCGCAACCCCGAGCTTAGGCGGGCCATGTGGGATGCCGTGCGCTTCTGGCTCGACCTGGGGGTCGACGGGCTGCGGCTCGACGCGATCGCCACGATCTTCGAGCACCCCAACCTGCCGGATCACCGGCTGCCCAAAGCGCCCGACCAGATCATGAACGCCAACCTGCTCGACCAGGCCGACTACTGGCAGCTGCTGGCCTTCCAGCTCAAGCAGCCGGGCCTGCACGAGCTGATGCGCGAGCTGCGCGCGCTGGTCGACAGCTACCCCGGCGAGCGCGTGCTGGTCGGCGAGGATGAGGATGTGGCGTTTCACGGCGCCGACGACGAGCTGCACCTGGTGTTCAACTTCCCGCTGCTGCGCGCCGCGCGCCTGACGCCAGCGCATATTCGCGCGAACCAGGCGGCGCGGCTGGGCGCGCTGCCGCGGGGGGCCTGGCCCTGCAACACGCTCGGCAACCACGACGCGCCGCGCATGTGGAGCCGCTACGGCGACGGAACACACGACGATGCGCTGGCGCGCCTGCACCTGGCGCTGATGCTCACGCTCAAGGGCACTCCGTTCCTCTACTATGGCGAGGAGATCGGCATGCCCGACCTGCGGCTCGCCGAGCTTGGCCAGCTCCGCGACACCTCGGCCCTGAGCATGTACCGGCTGCTGACCGAGCGGCAGGGCGTGCCGCACGCGCAGGCGCAGGCCGAGGTGCTGGCCATGACGCGCGATAGCTGCCGCAGCCCAATGCAGTGGAGCGGCGAGCCCAATGCCGGCTTCAGCCCAGCTGGCGTACAAACCTGGCTGCCGATCAACGCGAACTACGCGAGCGGGGTGAACGTCGCCGCGCAGGCCGAAGATGCCGGCTCGCTGCTCAGGTTCTACCAGCGCCTGCTCCGGCTTCGCAGGGCGGTGCCAGCATTGGTGGCCGGCGACTACCAGGCGCTGCAGCCGTTCAGCGATGCCTACCTGGCGTTTCTGCGCCACGATGCGGCTACGGGGCAGCGCTGCCTGGTGGCGCTCAACTTCTC
Source organism: uncultured Kouleothrix sp. (assembly GCA_937858455.1). Classification (GTDB taxonomy): domain Bacteria; phylum Chloroflexota; class Chloroflexia; order Chloroflexales; family Roseiflexaceae; genus Kouleothrix. The sequence goes on along the minus strand of CALLYN010000900.1, from coordinate 146 downwards.
GGACGAGCCTCAGGCGGTTGGCTCTGAGCTTGGCGAGCGGCAAGCGCGCCTGCTGTTCTCCAGCCACGCGCGCGTCGAGCAGCAGCTCGCGCTCGACGCGCTCGCCCTGGCGCCCTTCGAGATCGTGATCGCCGAGATCGGCTAAG
>CALLYN010000899.1 GCA_937858455.1 uncultured Kouleothrix sp. | reverse complement strand
TGGGGCTGAGCCGCCCGCCACGCCAGGCCCGCCGCCGACGCTCCACCGGCTGCGGCAGGCGCTGGCGCGGCAGCGCCCAGTCGAACTGACGTACTATACCGCCGGGCGTGATGCCTGGAGCCAGCGCACGGTGCGCCCGCTCGCGCTTGAGCAGCGCGGCGACGCGTGGTACCTCCGCGCGTATTGCGCCGTCCGTGATGCCGAGCGCACGTTTCGAGTCGATCGGATCGGCGCGATGACGATGGCCTGATGCGGGTGTGCGCCGAAACATCGCCGAGCCATGTGCGATGTGGCTTACGCCTGCGGCGCTGGTTGCACGGCAGGGGTAGTAGGTATCGTGCAACACCTGGCTTAGTTCATGTAGAACGGCGGCACTTCGGTCACTGCGCCTTGCCCGATAATCTGGATTTGCTTGACTGCAGCCGCGTCGAGCCGATAACAGCGGACACTATCGGTCGTCCGATCAATCAGCAGCGCCAGATCGCGCTGCAGCGTCGCGAACTGCGGCGCTGTCAGATCACACTCGAACACGCTATACTGCACCCGTGATCCATAGCCGAGCAAATACTTCATCACCCTGGTGCGCCGCTTATCAATAACGATATCGTAACTAATGATCGTAAACATGGTATCACCTCTGCACTGGCGTAAAGCCGATGTAGCGTTCCTGCTCGCCGCGCATGACCCGCGCAGCGGCGCGCGCTTGCACGAGCAAAACCTGGCGAAAGGCCGTCTGCTCGCCGGTCGGCAGCACGATTTTGCTCTGGAGCAGCGCCTCGTAGCGTTCGACGAAGGTAGCCCGCCCGGCAGCGTCGAGGTACACCGCCTCGGGACGTTGGGGCGGATGCACGAACCGCTGGATAGGGATGGCGTTGGTCTGCAGCAGATCCAACACCAGCCGGTCGACAAGCAGCGGGCGAAATTCTTCGAGCAAATCGAGCGCCAGCGACGGCCGCCCGGCTTCGATTACATGAAAGGTGCCCAGGTAGGGATCGAGGCCCGTAATCTGGATAGCGGTCAGTACATCGTGGAGCGCCAGCGTGTAGCCGAACGACAGGAGCGCATTGACGGGATCCGGCGGTGGGTAGAAAGAGCGACCGTCGAAGCCCCAGCTCGGTGGCAGCGACGTTTTCCAGGCACCGAAATAGGCCGCTGCGGCGTCGCCCTCGTGGCCGCGCAGGCTATCGAGCGTTGTCGCAGTCACCAGGCGCGCCAGCGCAGCATCGATGCGCCCGACCGCCGTCGCTGCCGCATGCCAGCGGGTCGCCGCCAGCAGTGCGCGCTGGTTGGCCAGCTTGGCCTGGACAATTGACTGCGCCAGCGCCAGTGCGCGTTCCGGCGTAGTGACGAATGCCATCTGCGCCGTCCGCAGCTCACCGAAGCGCGAGGGGCCGGCCGTGAGCGTGGCATAATGGCGATTGCCATGCTGATTCGTAAGTGTCACCGGCACGCCGCGCTCTAGCAGATCGACGAGCAAAGCGGTGGAAATGTGTACGCCCCGGCCCATCAGTACCACCTGGTCGATCTGTGCCATTGGCACCTCGCGTAGCGTGCGATCATCCTTGGTCACTATGATCTGCTGATCCTTTTTGCGCACTTTCGCGCCCTGTTCTTGCACATACAGCGTGGGCATCGTATCCTCCTTATGGTTTTGGGCGGCGGGCCTTGCTGGCAACCTTGCGCAGCGCGGCCTGTGCCGCTTCAAATGTTTCCAGCCCTTGCTCGAGGCGTATGCTACGGGCGCGCGGCACCAGCGCGCGGCCAAGAAAGTCTAGGCCGTCGCCATAATGCACGATCTGCGTCTTTTCATTGTTCAGGCGCAGGCGTAGCACCGTCAGCTGCTGCTGCACTAGCTGCAAGGCCCGCTCCGCCTCGGCCTGGCTCGCGCACATCACCACAAAATCGTCGACGAAGCGCACCAGACGCAAGCCCTGGCTGGTGAGCGCCAAGTCAAACGGGTGCAGGTACACATTCGCCAGCAGCGGCGAGATCGCGCCACCCTGCGGGGTTCCGCGCCGCTCGGGGCCAGCGGTACGGCGCGCTGCCTCACCAGCAGCCAGCGCCCCCGCAGCAACCGCGCTTGCCAACGCAATGCGGCGGCCACCAATCTGGCGAATGTATGGCCAGAGGTGGCGCGCGCCATTCACCACCGGCTGGGCCACCATCATCGCTGTCCAGAGATGCTGCTCAAGGCTCCCCTGGCCGAGCGGGAGGGAGCCAACTGGCGGCATATTCACGCCTGGCCGTTCCCACTGCGCGGCGGCATAAGCGTCGCCGATATCGGCCGGGGGGAGTGCGGCGGGAAAGGTCGGCAGCGCGGCCGCGTTGCCCCAGGGTACGGCTGTGCGGAGCACGCGCCCCCAGCGTTGCAGCGTGCTTTCGGCTGCGGGGAGCGGCTGTGCTTCATCGTGTTGTAGCACGCCAACCGCAAGCCACTGCGCAAGTAGCTGTAGCACTGCTGGTTCGCCAATACGCTGTCGTACCATGCCGAGCAGGATGCGCTGATCAATGCTATCGAAATAGCTCGCAATGTCGGCATCC
>CALLYN010000898.1 GCA_937858455.1 uncultured Kouleothrix sp. | reverse complement strand
GTGGCCGCCACCCGCCAGAAGGGAAGTGCGAGGGGCATAGCCCCTCGCGCATCCCCTTTTCAAACAGGCTCTTAAAGATTACGCAGATGGGCGATTGACTTTATCTGTGGAATCTGCGCAACCTGTGGGCGCTTAGCGCCTAGCCGCCGGCTTGCTCCAGCAGCTCGGCGGCCAGCGGGCCGCGCAGCTTATCGACATCGTCCTGGTACTTCAGGATGATGCCGAGCGTGGCCTGCACCAGCTCGGGGCTGAGCGCCTGCGCATTCAGGTGCTCGAGCGCCGCGGCCCAGTCGAGCGTCTCGGCCACGCCGGGGTGCTTGGCGAGCTCCTGCCGCCGCAGCGCCTGCACAAAGCCGACAACCTGCGCGGCCAGGCGTGCGCCGATGCCGGGCGCCTTGCGGCGGACGATCGCGAGCTCTTTGTCGTGCGGCGGGTAATCGATCCAGTGATAGACACAGCGCCGCTTGAGTGCCTCGTGCAGCTCGCGGGTGCGGTTCGATGTGATGATCACGATCGGGCGATGCGCGGCGCGCAGCGTGCCTAGCTCGGGGATGGTGATCTGAAAGTCGGAGAGCAGCTCGAGCAGGAAGCTTTCGAACTCCTCGTCGGCGCGGTCGAGCTCGTCGATCAGCAGCACCGGGGCTTTGGCATTGCTCTGGTCGATCGCCTGCAGCAGCGGCCGGCGCAGCAGAAATGCTTCGGTATACAGTTCGCCGGTGGCGCTGCCCGGCTCGCCCGGCGCGCGCTGCTGGCGCGCCTGGATCTCGAGCAGCTGGCGCGGGTAGTTCCACTCATACACCGCCTGGCCCACATCAATGCCCTCGTAGCACTGCAGCCGGATCAGCGGCGTATCGAAGCTCGCGCTCAGCACCTTGGCCACTTCGGTTTTGCCTACGCCCGGCTCGCCCTCAAGCAGCAGCGCCTTGCCCATGCGCAGCGCCAGAAACAGGCTGGTGCTCAGCCCCACGTCGGCGATATACTCGTGGTTTGCGAGCATATCGGTGATATCCGCAATTGTTGCAAACGTAGCGGCATGCATGGCGTGTTCTTGCGTAAAATCAAGGGCTTCTGAAGTATAATACGCCGCGATGCGGTTCGCAATAGCTTTGTACAGGCGCTATTTCGCAAAATGAAAATCAGCGAGGGAGCGATGGCTATGAAGGTGAAGCAAGATCGCGGCGAGATCTGGGTTGCCGGCCAGGCTGTCTTGCTCGCGGCGGTTGTGCTGGCGCCGCGCCGGCTGCCGGGCCTGCCCGAGCTGCCCGAGGCCGTGCGTACGCCGCTCGGGCTTGCCGGGGTTGCCGTGGGCGCGGCTGGAACTGGCGTGGCGCTGGCCGGCGCGCGCGCTCTCGGCCCGAACCTTACGCCGTTTCCGCGCCCGCGCGAGCAGGGCCAGCTGGTGCAGAGCGGTGTGTATGGCGTGGTGCGCCATCCGATCTACAGTGGCATCTTGCTGATAGCCCTGGCGTGGTCGCTGCTGCGCGCCAGCCCGCCCTCGCTGCTGCTTAGCCTGCTGCTGGCGCTGTTCTTCGATCGCAAGGCTCGCCGCGAAGAGCTGTGGCTGCGCGAGAAATACCCCGAGTACGCCGAGTATGCCCGGCGCGTGCCTCGGCGGGTGTGGTAGCGCCTGAAGAATACGCTTCACGGCCGCAACTTGCCGCCTGGTGGCTAGCGCCTGGCCCGCTCCAACATGCGCCGCGCCAGCGCCAGTGCTTCTTCGCGCGTCGCGATCGTATCGCTGGCCTGGGCCTCGCCGATCGCCGCCAGCAGCTGCCCGATCTGCGGGCCGGGCCGCAGCCCAAGCTCGCGCATCAGGTCGTCGCCATTCGCCAGCGGCGGCGTGATCGCGACCTCTTCGCCCCAGATCGTTTCGAGCAGCGCGTCGATCCACTGCGCCTGAGCGATCCAGCTGCGCACGCTCAGGTTTGGCCCGCGCGTGGCCATGTGGTCGGCCAGCAGGTGCAGCAGCACGTCGGGGCCGGCGTCGCCGGTGGCGCTGAAGAAGCGCTGTACCGCGCGCAGCGTCACCTCGCCCTGCGCGGCGAGCTGGCCCGGCCGCATGTGCTCGCGCACGACCGCGCGGACGTAGCCGGCCTCGCCTGGCTCGAACCCCAGCCGCCGCGCGATACCGGCGGCCACCTCGCCGCCGATCGTCTGGTGCTCGTGGAAGCTGACGCCGCCACCCGGCTTGTCTTGCTTGGTCTGCGGCTTGGCGATATCGTGCAGAAGCGCGCCGAGCTTGAACAGCGCCGGGCGCGGGTAGCGCCCGACTGGCTGGGTGATATGCTCGCGCAGCTGAGCGGCGTAGCGGCTGCGGTAGGCCAGGCTGGGGTTGGCGCGAATGGCGGCGGGCAGCGCCTCGTCGGGCAGCGCGATCTGGTCGATCTGCGCGAGCAGCCACTCCACTGCCGCCACGGTCTCGATCGAGTGGTCGAGCACCGAGAGAAAGTGGACGATCGGCTGGTCGGTGTGGCGGGCCGGCTCGAGCTCGGGGATGGCGCGCGTCAGCAGGCCGGCGCGGTCGAGCGCGCGCAGCCGCAG
>CALLYN010000897.1 GCA_937858455.1 uncultured Kouleothrix sp. | reverse complement strand
GCAGCATTCCGCCGAACAGCGCGGCCAGCCCAGCGGTGACGATCTGGTCGAACATCCCGCGGGACTGTAAGGTCGCGGCATGACCTTCCAGACGTGGCTCATCTACCTGCTGGCGGCGACCGGTCTGTCGTTGTCGCCCGGCCCCAACGGGCTGCTCGCGCTCACGCCGAACCGGACTGAGTGGGCGTTCCCATTGTGGCAGCGCACGGAGCCCGGCTTTTGGGTATGGCCGGTCGCAGGCGATTGGCCCGCGACGACCAAACCGGTGTGCCGACTGTTCAACAGCAAGGCGTCGTCACACTTTTACTCCGCCAACAGCAACGACTGCGCCACCCTGGCAACGCTGCCCGACTGGCGCGACGAGGGCATCGCGTTTCGCGTGCTGGTGCCGGAGGGCGGTGTGTGCGGCTTCGGCACGGTGCCGGTGTATCGACTGTTCAACACTGCACGATCCAACCATCGCTTTACGACGAATGCTGAAACCTATCGCTACGCCCAGGGCAAAGACGGTTGGGTGGGCGAGGGCGTGGCTTTTTGCTCGCCGCCAGTGTGATTGTGCTTGCGGCGTGCGGCGGCACGCCCGCCGCCGCCCCAGCCCCGACAAACGCCCCTGCTGCCGCCCCGGCCGCAGCCGGCGACCTGACGGTGTTTGCAGCAGCGTCGCTCACCGACGCCTTCAAGCAGATCGGCCAGCAGTTCGGCGCGGCCAACGGCGGCGCGAGCATCACCTTCAACTTCGCCGGCTCCGACCAGCTAGCCACGCAGATCGGCCAGGGCGCGCCCGCCGACGTATTCGCCTCGGCCAACAAAAAGCAGATGGACGTGGTGATCCGAGCCGGCGATGTGATCAGCGGCACCGAGAAGACGTTTGTGCGCAACCGCCTGGTGGTGATCTACCCCAAAGACAACCCGGCCAAGCTCGCGGCGCTGAAGGATCTGGCCAACCCCGGTGTCAAGCTGGTGCTGGCGAACAAGCATGTGCCGGTGGGCGGCTACGCGCTCGACTTCCTGGCCAAAGCCTCGAAGCTGCCCGAGTACACCGCAGCCTACAGCCCAACCGTGCTGAGCAATGTGGTGTCGTACGAAGAGAGTGTAAAGTCGGTGCTGAGCAAAATCGCGCTGGGCGAAGCCGACGCCGGGATCGTCTACACCACCGACGCGGCGACGGTGAGGGATGGCTCGGTCGCCCAGATCGCCATCCCCGATACCCTGAACACAATCGCGACCTACCCGATCGCGGCGACGAAAAACGCCAAGCATGCCGACCTGGCCAAGAAGTTCGTCGACTACGTGCTCGGGCCCGAGGGCCAGCAGGTGCTGGCGAAATACGGCTTCATCCCGGTCAAGTGACAGGACTTACGCGGTCGCCTGAGCTATGGGCTTGTTCTGCCTGCGGCAGCATGGTACTTCGCTTTCTTTTGTGCTCAGATTTTCGCGCAAAGCGCGAAAATCTGAGCACCTTCCATGAAAAAGTACCGCGACGAGCAAGCGGCTGGAGGCACGTACATGCGGGTTCGCGGGCGGCGAAGCCGCCCCCGGACTTTGATTTTGAGATGCCCTGCCCGGCGAACCGGGCAGGGCATCTCAAAAATAAAGCGATCAAACCGAGTTCGTATCAGGCCGGCACCGGCGTGCGCGCGCGCAGCCAGCCGACGATCTCGGCCAGCACGTCGGCCTGCTCGGGCTCGTTGTGCATCTCGTGGCGCAGGCCATCCCAGCGCTTAAACGTGCAGCCGGGGGCGCGAGCCGCGAACTCCTGGCTGGCTGCCGCCGAGGTGATCGGGTCGGCGCCGCCGTGCATGAGCAGCAGCGGCAGCCGCAGCTCGGCGGCATGCTCGAGCGCCCACAGGCCGGCGGCGTAGAGCGCGGTATACATGCGCGCCGAGATCTTGCTGTGCACCAGCGGGTCGGCAATATACGCCGCGCCCACCGCCGGGTCGCGCGAGAGGCCCTCGGTGTCCAGGCCGGTGTCCTGGATCAGCGCCGGGTAGATCCGATCCATCGCGCGGCCGAGCAGCACCTGGAACTTTGGCGGCTCGAACGCCAGCCGCAGCCACGGCGACGTGACCACCGCGCCGTCGAGCGCGGGGCGGCGGCGCAGCAGGTAGTTGAGCGTCACGTTGCCGCCCATGCTGTGGCCATACACGAACTGCGGCAGGCCGGCGAAGCGCTCGGCTGCGGCGCGCGCCAGCCCATCCACGTCGTCGAGCAGCGCCTCGTAGCTCGGGGTGTGGCCGCGCAGCCCGCCCGACTTGCCGTGCCCGCGGTGGTCGCCTGTGACAACCGCGTAGCCCGCGCCGGTGAGCGCGGCGGCCACGTGGCGGTAGCGCCCGCAGTGCTCGCCAAAGCCGTGCACCAGCGTCACCGCCGCGCGCGGCGGGCCTTCGGGTTCCCAGCACTGCGCGTGCAGCTGCGTGCCGTCGCCGGCCGCGCGCGCCCACTCGAACTGCTTCATCGTCGTTCCTTTTGTTGCGTCTGGCCTTTGCCGCTTGATCTGTGTGGTTTTTCCGCACGAAGCGCGGAAAGCGGCACCCAACATGCTGCTGCAGCAGGCAGAATCGGCGCGCGCCGCGATCATACCGCCGAGTCGCCCGCCGTGCAAGCGAGTGCACGCGCCGGGCAAAAAGCGCGGCTATGTCATCCTGCATGTAGGTGGTCGGATGATCGGGCGCGTTATCGCCATTGGTTGCGTTATCACCCGGAAACTGACTGTAGGTCATCACCGAGTATTCGTACGAATTGTGATCGGCAGGCAGCATCGGGAAAGTGACGCCATGACCATCTTGGGTAACGTGGCCGTGTTTCAGGCCGAGGTTATGCCCGGTCTCGTGCATAATGCCAGCAGCATCTTGGAAACTGCCGAGCACCGGATTGAGGTAGCCGTTGTACCAGCTGTCGCCCTGCGCATACGGGGCAGAAAACGGCGCGTTACCGCCGAATCCCAATTCGGGCGGGTTCGCCTCGGCTGTACTCAAGGGGTCGGTCTTCGTGTGCGTGGCGACCGAGGTGTCAGTTGTGTAGAAGATCGAGGTAGCGTCCGCATATCGGAGAACTGCAAACGTTGCCGTCGTTTCGGTAAAAGTCAGCTTGCTAAAGCTGGCGATATTGGCCAAGGCCGTGCGTACCGCCGTCTGTTGCGCCGCATTGAAGGCACTAAAGTTGGTGATGGACGTGTAACCGTTATCGGTGTATTCCGCAGTGCTGGTCGGGAACGAAAAAGTCAAATTTTCGGA
>CALLYN010000896.1 GCA_937858455.1 uncultured Kouleothrix sp. | reverse complement strand
GGCCACCGCCGCGGCGGCCGGCTGCCAGCTATTGCTGGCGGGGAAGAAGCGCAGCGCGCTGGCGAACACGCCGTGCGGGCTGAGCAGCGGCCGGCCGCCGCTCGCCAGCACGCTGCCATCGCCCAGCAGCACGGCCGCGCCCGAGCTGTTCTCGATATCGCCGGCTGCCGTCCAGCGATCGGCGCGCGGGTCGTAGATCTCAGTCGCGGCGGTGTTCTGCCCGCCGATCACCAGCACCCGGCCGTCGTTCAGCGCCACCGCCCGGCCGAACGTATGCTGCCCGAGCATCGGCGCCGCCGGCGACCAGCCACCCAGTGCGCGCGCCGGCAGCGGCGCCGCCAGAAGCGCGAGCAACAGCGCCGCAAGCGCGGGCCAGCGAAATCGCCGCATAGCAGCTCTCCTTTCGAGCGGCCGGCGGAATGCAGCCGCGGAGCTCGGCACAGCACGAGAATGGCGCAGCCTGCGCGCAGCCTACTCGCCGGCCCAGCGCGGCTGGTAATCCTGCCCGACAATCAGAACAATATCGGCGCGATCGAGCCGGGCCGGCGCATCGGCGGCAGGCGACGATTGGATGTAGCGCGCGTCGATGCCGAGCAAGCTCGCCAGGCGCTGGCGCGTCTCGGGCTGGCCGGTGTAGTCGATGATCTGCGAGTGCTCGTACACCTGCGGCGCCTGGCCAGGGTCGGCCAGCACAAAGCCCTGGCCGCGCAGGTAGCTACTGACCTTGCCGGCAATCCCGGCCACTGCTGCGCCGTTGAGCACCTGGATGCGGCCGCGCTGCGAGGCAGCCTGCGGGCCGGCGCGCCAGCGCGACACCACCGTAGCCACGTCGGCGGCGTTCCAGTAGATATCCGAGCCATCCTCGTAGTCGATCGCCACGTCGAGCGGGTTGATGCTGAACTGCAGCACGCGGTCGCCATGCAGCTCGCGGGCCAGGCCGGCCAGGCCATTGATCATGCCCAGCTGGCCGATCGGCAGCGTGGTACGCACATTCTGGGCCAGCACATCGGCCCACTGCGGCAGCGTGGCGATGTTGTCGAGCAGCCCGCGCGCGCGCACCTGGTCGAGCACGGCGCGCAGCACGCGCTGCTGGCGCTGGCTGCGGTCGAAATCGGTGCTGGCGTGGCGCGAGCGGGCGTAGATCAGCGCGTGCCGGCCGTCGAGCACCTGCAGGCCGGCGGGGATGTAGATCCGCTCGACGCCGTAGTCGTCGGTGGGGTACTCGGCGTCGAGCAGCGGCTTGGGCACGTCGACAAGCACGCCGCCGATCGAGTCGACCAGCGCGGCAAAGCCGTGGAAATCGACCTGGGCGGTGTAGTCGACCTTGACGCCCAGGAAATTTTCGATCGCCTCGGCCGCCAGCGCGGCGCCACCGGCCTCGGGGGTGGTGCCGGGGCCATACAGCGCGGCGGCGTTAGCGTAGCCATGCGAGTAGGCCGCGTTGATCTTGGCGCGGCCGAGGTGCGGAATGCTGGTCACCGAGTCGCGCGGGATCGACAGCATCGCGGCCCACTTAGCCGCCGGGTCGACGCGCACCAGGATGAGCGTATCGCTGCGCACGCCCTCGCCGGGGTCGGGGCGCGTGTCCACGCCGATCAGCAGCGTGGTGAACGGCTCGCGCAGCGCGTCGGGCAGCGGGGGCTGGGTCGGGTAAAGCTCGCCGCCGCCAATGATCCGCTGGATAATGCTGCGCGGCGTAGGCGTGGGCGCACGGCGGGCATCGGGCTGCTGGATGCTTTGCAGCGTGGTGCGGGCCTGCATGTACAGCAGTGCCGCGCCGCCAAGCGCCAGCCCGATCAGCATCCCGATCGCAAAAGGCAGCCAGCGCCGCCGGGGGCGCGCCGGGCCACGGGGTTCTGCTGAAGGCGACTGGCCGGTTGTTGCCACAAACGATCCTTTTGGATGGTTGGTTCGATGCTGGCGATTATACCAGCCGCGCGCGGCGCTATCAAGGCGCGCGGCTCGCGCAACGTGTTTCGAGCGCACCTCTCTTCCGCGTGCGAAAAACGGGGCACAGGGCCGGCATTGCGTAATTTTGTCAAGGCATGCGTACGATGTGTTGCCCCTCCCCTGACAGGGGAGGGTAGGGGGAGGGGTCGAGCGACCTTGCACGAGCCCTGTCAAGGCATGGGCGCTCCTTGACAAAATTGCGTGACTCAATTATCATTGGCCGCAACAACTGAAGAGCGCGACTCTTATCCAGAGAGGTGGAGGGACCGGCCCTGTGAAACCTCGGCAACCCTGGAAAGACGTTTGAGTTCTCGGCTGCGAGTTCTGAACTATTCAGGGCTCAAAGCTCAAGGCTCAAACCTCAATCATTAGGGTGCCAAATCCGGCAGCGCGACTGGAAGATGAGAGGCATACGCAGACGTACGCCCCTTCCAAATTTGTTTGGAAGGGCGTTTTGTTTGAAGCTAGTGCTGGCCCTCATCCGTCTATTCGATGAGGGCTTTTCGCTGCCAGCCGCCACGATCACGCCGAGCTCACGTGCATCGCCGGCTGAGGCCCCATCGCCGCTCACCGGGCCATTTGGCACCCGCGCTCTCGATCACGCTGGAAGATCGCTGCTGGCAATTAGCGAAACGCCCAAGGAGGCACACCACTATGGCGGACGATATCACGTTCACCGGCTTCGAGACGCTGGCGCTGCACGGCGGCCAGCAGGCCGACCCGACCACCGGCGCGCGCGCGGTGCCGATCTACCAGACAACGTCGTACCAGTTCAAAGACACCGACCACGCCGCGCGGCTGTTCGGCCTGCAGGAATTCGGCAACATCTACACCCGGATCATGAACCCGACGCAGGACGTGCTCGAGCAGCGGATTGCCGCGCTCGAGGGCGGCGTGGGCGCGCTGGCGCTGGCC
>CALLYN010000895.1 GCA_937858455.1 uncultured Kouleothrix sp. | reverse complement strand
ATCGAGGTGCGCGCCCCCGAGCATCCGCCGTATATCGGCGCCGACGGTGTGATCTATGTGCGGCGCAATAGCGAGACGGTACCAGCCGATCGCGGCGAGGTGATCCAGCTCTGCCGGCGCGCGATCGCCGAGGGCGCTTCGTCGCCGCTCGACAACGGCCAGGAGCTTGAGCTGCCGCGCAGCGGCGTCGAGATCGTCAGCGCGCAGAAGCGCGCCGGCGTGTGGCAGTACGAGGTGCGCGACCTGCGCACCACCGCTGGCGTCACGCGCGACCGGGCACAGGGCTTGTGGTCGTACGCGATCAGCCGCTACGAAGACTTGCGCGACGGCCGGATCGACATCCAGAGCCAGGTGAAGTGGCGTGGCCGGCTTGGCCTGTGGCGCGCGTACCGGCAGGGTAACCGCACCAAGTACGATCTGGTGCACCGCGACGCCAACGGCGTAATCGGCCACGTGTTCTTCGGCGTGTCCGACTGGGGGCTGGGCGAGGGCTGGCAGGCGCTGCTGGGCGAGCGCGAGGGCGAGACGATCGAGCAGGAGCCGCGCGCGTTTCGCGAGGACGAGCCGCAGTTCACCCCCGAGAGCCTGAATGGCGAGCTGCCCTCGCCCGATGGCGAGACGCCGTGGGGCGAGCGGCGCTATCGCTGGCGCGGGCGCGGCGGGCTGTGGCACATCCGCGCCGACGAGCTCAACGCGCCGCGCTTCGATCTGGCGATGAAAGATAAAGAGGGTGTGACGATCCAGGAGTTCCCGGCGGTGCCGCGCGAGAAGCTGACCGAAGCCTGGCTCAACCTTATTCGCGTCGGGCGGCCGCGCACCGGCATCGAGGTGGTGAGCATGGCCAGCGACGACGAGAGCGAGATCCGCTTCGTGTTCCGCAACCTGCGCACCGGCGAGGTCAGCAATGCGCCCTGGCGCCTGCAAGATATCGAAGAGGGCACGGTGCGCCAGTACGCCGCGCGCATGGCTCTGCAGGACCTGCCGCTCGACGAAAGCAAGGTGCGCTGGTGGGGCAACGTGGGCTATATGCGCCCGATGCGCAGCCAGGTCGATCTGATCTACCGCGACGAAGACGGGGTCGATCACATCTATTACGCGGCGCGGCGCGACGAGCTTTCGGGTGAGTGGCGCGAGCTGCTAAGCGAGTACGGCGAGATCTGAGCGTCCTGTGGTGGAGAAATTGAGCCTAGTCGCCCGCTCTTCATTTCTCCACGCTGGATGCTTTGTGCTATAGCGCCTGTGTATAGCTGTGTACGGCGCGCGGCTCGTGGCGCTGCATCAGCGATTGCACGCGCTCTTCGTCGCTGCGATCGTCGGCCTTCACCGCAACCACAATGCCTCCCGCCCGCACCGCCTGCTCGTACTCTTTGGCGCGCTCGGTTGGGATGCCCAGCCCCGTGAACGAGCCCACCAGGCCGCCCAGCGCCGCCCCGCCCAGCGCTCCGAGCACCGCCGCCAGCGGGCCGGCCGCCAGCAGCGGGCCGATCCCGGGGATCGCCAGCGCCGCAACTCCAGCGATTCCGCCAATCACCGCCCCAGCCGAAACCCCGGCCGCTATGCCCGTATCGGCTTTGGTATCGCCTGTGGCCACCTCGGGCGCGCTGCCAGGCTGCTGCATCACCAGCGAAACATCCTTGGTTGGGTAGCCAGCTGCCTCGAGCTCGTGCACTGCCGCCTGGGCCTGCTCGAGCTGCTCGAATACGCCTATCACGATGCGCGAGCGCAGGTTCGGGAGCATGCCCTGCGGCCCGCTGCCAGGGTCGTCGGTTTTCAGTACCCGGTCGCTAGTTTCGTAGCGGTTCTCGCCCTCGGCGCGTGGCGTGCGCTTGTCTTGTTCTGTCATGGTAGCGCCTGTCCCCTTTCTGGTCATCTGCGTATGGCGCTATGCCGAGCAAGAGCTGTGCCGTCCAGGCGCGTGGTGTCAGCCTGCGGCCGCGATGATCAGAATGCCGCCGAAGATCAGCAGCGCGCCGGCCAGCCGCGCCGTGCCTAGCGGCTCGCCCAGCCAGCGCCAGCCGATCAGCGCTGCGAATATCACGCTGACTTCGCGAATCGCGCCGGCATAGCTGACGTGGCTTTGGCTATAGGCGAGCAGCACCAGCGCGTATGTCAGCAGGATGAGCGCGCCAACCAGCACGATGCGCGGCCAGTTGGCCTGCCATTCGCGCCGCAGCACTGCGCGCGGGTAGCGCCGTAGCACGATCGGTGTGAGCGCGATTGTGGCGACGATAAACTCGGCCACGGTGTACGGCAGCGGCGCGGCGATCCGCACGCCCGCGCCGTCGACCGCCGAGTAGATCGAGATGCACAGCGCCACGCCCAGCGCAGCCAGCATCGCCGCGCCGCTCAGGCGCGCGCCGCGCGGCCTGGCCATGCGCCCGAGCATGCCGCCCACGCTCAGCAGCCCCAGCAGCAGCACCGCCACGCCAAGCAGGCCATATGCGCTGGGGCGCTCGCCCAGAAACACCACGGCCCAGAGCAGCAGCAGGGCTGGCGCCGCGCCGCGCGCCAGCGGGTATACCAGCGAGAAGTCGCCTAGCTGATACGCTCGTGTCAGCGCCACCGAGTAGCCGGCCTGCGCCAGGCCGCTGACGAGTATGTAGGGCCAGGCCGCGCGCGGCAGCGCTGGCGAGAAGAGCAAGACCGGCGCGTAGCCGACCGAGCTGACCACCCACGCCCACCACATGAACGCATCTTTCTCGGCCGCGCGCTTGACCAGCACGTTCCAGCTAGCGTGCAGCAGCGCGGCCACCAGCAGCAGCAACAGGGCAACAGCCGGCATTGGTGTGTTCCTCTCGTCATTTGGTACTGTACTTTGTTTCTCGTGATATTGGGCTACCAGCCCAAGCTTAGGACCTTTGTACTAATATCGGGCGGGCCACCACGCGGGTATATACAGTGCCTGCTGGCGAATCGTCGCCCGGCACAATTATAAGGAGCAACGCACCCATGCAACTCACTCAACGCCTCCTTGTCACCCTTGGCGTCGTCGCGCTGCTGCTGCTCAGCATCAGCGCCGTTGCGGCGCAAGGTAGCGCCGCCCCGCAGCTCGCCGATACGCACGCCACCCCGCGCCCGAACGAGCCGCCGCGCCTGGCCTGGACGCCTGGCCGTTTCACCCAGGCGCTGGCGCCAGGGCAAAGCGTACAGCTTACCGCCAGTTTTGTCAGCAACGTCGCGCTTAGCGATGTGGTTGTACGCGTAAGTGGCGATGTTGCCAAGATTACCACGCCCAGCAGCACTCAATTCGCGAATATTGCGGCCGGCGTGCCGACCACGCTGGTCTTTACGATCAGCATGCCTGCCAGCCGCGCGCAAGCCCAGGCCGGGGTTGTGCAGGTGCTGTCCAGGCAGCGCGTGCTGGGCGAGCCGCTGCAGCTGATCGTGAGCGTGCGCAAAGATACCGATCGCACGCCGGCGCCTACGCCAACCCGCAAGCCCGAACCGACGCGCAAGCCGACTGCTACGCGCAAGCCCGAACCGACGCGCAGGCCCGAGCCGACGCGCAAGCCCACATCGCCAGCATACCCAGCGCCACTGCCGCACTAACCCTCAGCTCTGCACCCTCGACGGCCACGCTTCTGGCATTTCTGCTGGAAGCGTGGTTTTGTGTTGGGGCAGCTGTTATGATTGACGCCGGTGGCGCAGGTTGTTATACTCATCGAGAAATAGCTATGCCTCGCCCGTTTAACAGTTGATGTTACATAAACCTCTCGACGATACTCGATCTCGCCGCACGTGCCAGCCACGTACGCCTGCCGGCGCCGAGCTCACATTTCACGCAACCCGACGTACGTGGTGAGGGGCGGCCCGGCTTCCTCATCCAGCGAACTTTCCCGTTGTTATTGGCCGCTGAATGGCCGCCAGCGTAGCCCACGTCGCATACGCGCTCAGCGCACGGCGATGGCGCGCAGCCGGCAGGTATGTGGCTGTGCGGCAGCGTATTTTGCGCTCGATTGTGCCCAGCCCTCGCCCGAACCAGTGCCATCTTGGCAGCTTGCTTACCCCACCGACTGCCTAAAGCGCGGGGTGCGGCATAGATTGTGCCGGCACAACATTCGACGATAGGGAGAACAGGCCATGCGATCTCAGCTCACGCGCCTGGTGCTACGAACCTGCCTGGTCTACAGCTTGGTCGCGGCTATATGGATCCTGCTCTCCGACAGAATGCTTCGCGTTGTTGTCGCGGATCCCGATACGATCGTGCAGCTGCAAACCTACAAAGGATGGATGTTTGTCGCGGTCACGACCCTGCTTCTGTATGGCATACTGCGGCGCGAGCTGCGGCGCTGGGAGCAAGAGGCCAGCGAGCGCCAGCGCGCCGAGGACGAGATCCGCCAGCTGAACGCCGAGCTCGAGCTGCGTGTCGCCGCTCGCACGGCCGAGCTGACAGAGGCTAACGCCGGCTTGCAAGCCCAGATCGCCGAGCGGATGGAGCTTGAGCGGCAGCTTCAAGAGCATGCGAAGCGCACGAGTGCACTGGCCGAGCTATCGCAATCGCTCGCTGGGATTGGCCGCGACCTGCAGCCGCTCTGCAATACGATCGTGACGCATATCGCGTCGCAGCTGGGCGACGCCTGCGTGCTGACGCTGTGCTCGGCCGATGGCCGGCGGCTCGAAATCGTTGCAATCAGCCATTCCAACCCGGCTCGCGCTGGCTTTTTGCGCGAGCTGCTTGCGTCCGTCGAATACTCGGTCGACGACGGCTTGGCCGGACGGGTCGCGCGCACGGGCGAGGTGCTGCTTCTGCCGAGCCTGGAGGCCGAGCATATGCGCGGCGAAATCCACTCGGCCTACCACGAATACGTCAACCGCTTCGGCGTGGCCAGCCTGCTGATCGTGCCGCTGCTGGCGCACGGCCAGATCCTGGGCACCCTTGGCGTGTCGCGCGATCAGCCAGGCCGGCCGTACACCACGGCCGACCAGAGCTTTCTGCGGGATCTGGCCAGCCGTGCGGGCCTGGCGATCGAGAATGCGCGCCTGTTCGTCGTGGCCGAAGAGGCGCGTGCCGAGGCCGAGCGGGCCAGCCACGCCAAGAGCGCGTTCCTCGCCAGTGTATCGCACGAGCTGCGCACGCCTATGAATGCGATCATTGGCTTCACCGGAACCTTGCTGATGAAATTGCCCGGCCCGCTCACCGACCACCAGGAGAAACAGCTGACCACAGTGCAGCGTAGCGCCCAGCACCTGCTGGCGCTGATCAACAATATCCTCGACCTTGCCAAGATCGAAGCCGGGAAGCTCGAAGTTAGCATCGCGCCAGTTGTGTGCCAGGAAGTGATCGACGAGGTGGCTACCAGCCTCAGCCCGCTCGCCGAGCGCAAAGCGCTGCAGCTGCGGGTCGAGTGCCCAGCCGAGCCGGTCGTCATACCGAGCGACCGGCGCATGCTCAACCACATCCTGGTTAATCTGGTGAATAATGCCATCAAGTTTACCGATCGCGGCTTTGTTGCGATCGAGCTGGAGCGAGTGGCGGCGGTGGATGGCTGGCGCACCGAGATTCGCGTGGCCGACAGCGGCCTGGGTATCAGCGCGGCGGATCAGGCGCGGCTGTTCCAGGCATTCGAGCGAGTTGGCGCCGCCGACGCACGCCAGCGCGAGGGCACCGGACTGGGGCTGCGGCTTTCGCAGCAGCTGGCGCAGCTGCTCGGCGCGCAGATTGCGGTGCGAAGCCAGTATGGCAGCGGCAGCGTATTTACCCTGCTGCTGCCCGATGTGCGCGCCGAGCCGCGGCCTGCCGGGTACTCGGGCGCGCCGTAGAACCAAATTCGGCTGCTCACTTGGTTTTGTGTGTCGATCGCAATTCGCTTGATGACGTACACTTTGGTGGGGGTTTGGGGGCGGCTTCGCCGCCCC
>CALLYN010000894.1 GCA_937858455.1 uncultured Kouleothrix sp. | reverse complement strand
CCGCAGCCAATGCACGCAGCCGCATCCATGGCCAGGTCGGCGTTGTCTTTCGGTACCGGGATGGAGTTCGCGTCGGGCGCGCTGCCGGTCGAGGCCGATATAAACCCACCCACCGCGACGATCCGGTCGAGCGCGCCGCGATCCACCACCAGATCCTTGATGACCGGAAAAGCCGTAGCGCGCCACGGCTCGATATAGACCTCGTCGCCGTCGCTGAAGTGGCGCATGTGCAGCTGGCACGTGGTGGTAGCGGCCTGCGGGCCGTGCGCCACGCCATTGATCATCAGGCCACACATGCCGCAGATGCCCTCGCGGCAGTCGTGGTCAAAGGCGATCGGCTCCTGGCCGCGCGTGATCAAGTCTTCGTTCACCACGTCGAGCATCTCGAGAAACGACATATCCGGGCTGACATCGTTAGCCTTATACTCGACGAAGCGACCCTCGGCGCCAGCGCTCTTCTGCCGCCAGACGTGTAATGTCAGGTTCATCCTTAACTCCTAAGCAGAGAACCGAGAGCTAAGAACCAAGAAGCGATGCTCAAGCGATCGGCTGATGGTTCTTAGTGCTTGGCTCTATTTATAGCTTCGCTGCGCGAGGTGTACGTACTCGAAGTCCAGCGGCTCTTTGTTCAAAATCGGGGCGCGGCCGTCGCCGTCGAACTGCCAGGCTGCCACATACGCGAAGTTCTCGTCGTCGCGCTTGGCCTCGCCCTCAGGCGTCTGGCTTTCCTCGCGGAAGTGCCCGCCGCACGACTCGCTGCGATGCAGCGCATCGCGGCACATCAGCTCGGCCAGCTCCATGAAGTCGGCCACGCGCCCGGCCTTCTCGAGCGCCTGGTTCAGCTCGTCGGCGCTGCCGGGGACGTTCACGTTCTCCCAGAACTCGGCGCGGATCTCGGGGATCTTTGCCAGAGCCTCTTGCAGGCCGGCAGCATTGCGCGCCATGCCGCAGTTGTCCCACATCAGCTTGCCCAGCTCGCGGTGGAACGAGTCGACGGTGCGCTTGCCGTTGATGCCGAGCAGCCGCTTGTTGCGCTGCTTGACCTCGAACTCGGTCTCGGCCACCGCCGGGTTGTTCGTGTCGTACTTGCCGGCGCCTACTTGCGCCAGGTAGTCGCCGATCGTATACGGCAGCACGAAGTAGCCGTCGGCCAGGCCCTGCATCAGCGCGCTGGCGCCCAGCCGGTTGGCGCCGTGGTCGGAGAAGTTGGCCTCGCCGGTCACGAACAGGCCCGGGATGGTGCTCTGCAAGTTGTAGTCGACCCACAGGCCGCCCATGGTGTAGTGGATCGCCGGGTAGATCCGCATCGGCACTTCATACGGGTTCTCGGCGGTGATCCGCTCGTACATATCGAACAGGTTGCCATACTTCTCGCGGATCGCATTCGCGCCCAGGCGCTTGATCGCGTCGCCGAAGTCGAGATACACGCCCAGGCCGCCCGGCCCCACGCCTCGGCCATCGTCGCAGACCTCTTTGGCATTGCGCGAGGCCACGTCGCGCGGCACCAGGTTGCCGAAGCTGGGGTACTTGCGCTCCAGGTAGTAGTCGCGCTCGCTCTCGGGAATCTGGTCGGGCGAGCGGGTGTCGCCCTGCTTCTTCGGCACCCAGATGCGCCCGTCGTTGCGCAGCGACTCGGACATGAGCGTGAGCTTGCTCTGGTACTCGCCGTGCACCGGGATGCACGTCGGGTGGATCTGGGTGAAGCATGGGTTAGCGAAGAACGCGCCGCGCCGGTGCGCGCGCCAGATCGCGGTGGTGTTGCAGCCCTTGGCGTTCGTCGAGAGGTAGAACACATTGCCGTAGCCGCCAGTGGCGAGCACCACCGCGTCGGCCAAGTGCGACTCGATCTTGCCCGTGACCATATCGCGCGTCACGATGCCCTTGGCGTGGCCGCCGATCAAGATCAGGTCGAGCATTTCGGTGCGCGAGTACATCGCCACCTTGCCCAGGCCGATCTGGCGGCTGAGCGCCTGATACGCGCCGAGCAGCAGCTGCTGGCCCGTCTGGCCGCGGGCATAGAACGTGCGCGACACCTGCGCCCCGCCGAACGAGCGGTTGTCGAGCAGGCCGCCGTACTCGCGCGCGAATGGCACGCCCTGCGCCACGCACTGGTCGATGATATTCACGCTGATCTGCGCCAGGCGATACACATTCGCCTCGCGCGAGCGGTAGTCGCCGCCCTTGACGGTATCGTAAAACAGGCGGTAGATGCTATCGCCGTCGTTGCGGTAGTTCTTGGCCGCGTTGATGCCGCCCTGCGCGGCGATCGAGTGCGCGCGGCGCGGGCTATCCTGGTAGCAGAAGCACTTGACGTTATAGCCCAGCTCGGCCAG
>CALLYN010000893.1 GCA_937858455.1 uncultured Kouleothrix sp. | reverse complement strand
CGCAGGAGGGCGCGCGCGTCGGCCTGCTCGACGCCGACATCTACGGCCCGTCGATCCCGCTGATGCTCGGCACCAAGGGCCAGACGCCATTGGCCACTAGCGGCCCCGATGGCCAGCCGCGCATGCAGCCGATCGAAGCCTACGGCATCAAAATGATCTCGGTTGGCTTTCTCGTCGACGATAGCCAGCCGGTGATCTGGCGTGGCCCGATGGTATCGCAATTGCTACGCCAGTTTCTCTACCAGGTCGAGTGGGCGCCGCTCGATTATCTGATCATCGACATGCCGCCCGGCACCGGCGATATCGCGCTGACGCTGGCGCAGTCGCTGCAGAATGCCGGCCTCACCGGCGCGGTGACGGTGACGACGCCGCAGCAGGTGGCCACGCTCGATGTGCTCAAGAGCATGGAGATGTTCAAGAAAGTGAATGTGCCGCTGCTCGGCGTGATCGAGAACATGGCCTATTTCGTGGCCCCCGATACCGGCACGCGCTACGATATTTTCGGCACCGGCGGGGCCGCGCGCCTGGCCGAACAGCTCGGCGTGCCGCTGCTGGGCCAGATCCCGCTTGGCATGAGCGTGCGCTCTGGCGGCGACGCCGGCCAGCCGGCCGCTACCAGCGACCAGCCGGATGCATACGCGGCCGTGTTCCGCGAGATCGCCCAGCAGCTGGCGGCCCGCGTCAGCGTGATGGAGTACGCCTAGCGAGCTGCGCGCCTCCCGGCGCTGGCTGCGGCAGCGAGGTATTTGTTTTTCTGTGCTCTGGTGGCGCGGAGCGCCATACACGAAGCCGACATCAAGGGGGCTGCGTATGCTGAATGAAGAGCTGAGAACGACGACGATCCCGCTCTATACACCCGAGGCGCGCGCCCCCATCCCGCGCTACGACACCAGCGCGCCGGCTCAGGACACCTTCGGCCGGCGGATCGACTACCTGCGCATCTCGCTTACCGATCGCTGCAACTTTCGCTGCGTCTACTGCATGCCCGCCGTGGGCATGCAGTTCGTGCCGCGCCCCGAGCTGCTGACGAGCGATGAGCTGCTGCTGGTGGTGCGCGCCGCCGCCGCCGCCGGCTTCCGTAAGATCCGCCTGACCGGCGGCGAGCCAACCCTGCGCCCCGACCTGGTCGAGATCGTCGCGGCGATCAAGGCCACGCCAGGGATCGAGCATATTGCGCTCACCACCAACGCCCTGCGGCTGGGTAAGCTGGCGCAGCCGCTGAAAGACGCCGGCCTCGACCGGGTGAACATCAGCATCGACACGCTCGACCCGCAGAAGTTCCGGCAGATAACCCGCGGCGGCCGTCTCGAGATGGTCTGGGAGGGCATCGCCGCCGCCGACCGGGTAGGCCTGCATCCGATCAAGCTCAACGCGGTGGTGGTGCGCGGCCTGAACGACGAAGAAGTACCGCAGCTGGCCGCGCTGACGCTCACCTACCCCTGGGAGATGCGCTTTATCGAGGTGATGCCGCTTACCGGCGTGGCCGACGTGGCCGAGGATGGCGTGGTAAAGAGCACCGAGCTGATCGCGCGGCTCGAGGCCATCCACGGCCCGCTCGAAAGCCTGGGCCTCGCCGCCGCCGACTCGGCGCGGCGCTTCCGCATCCCCGGCGCGCGCGGCAAGCTTGGCTTTATCAGCGCGGTGAGCGACCCGTTCTGCGCTACCTGCAACCGCATGCGCCTGACCGCCGACGGCCGGCTGCACCTGTGCCTGCTGCGCGACGACGAAGTCGACCTGCGCGCGGCGATTCGCGGCGGCGCTACGCCCGAGCAGGTCGAGCAGATTGTGCGGCACGCGGTGGCGCTCAAACCCTGGGGCCACGGCTTGCCCGAGCATGTGCTGCCAACGCTGCGCGGGATGTCGCAATTGGGCGGCTGAGATACGAAAGAAAGCTCTAGCAAAACTAGTGAATATCTGGTATACTGTGGCCGGTTAGCGAACAAGAGCCCCACGAGGAGGCAGTGTTATGGCAGTGATCGAGCAGGATCTGATCCGTGTGAATTCCGTCATGGCGCCGGCGCCGCTGCTAGCGATTAGCGCGACCGCCGCGAAGCGCCTGCAGGCGATGATGGGCGAGAAAGAGCTAGCTGGCTACGGCCTGCGCGTGTTTGTGTCGGGCGGTGGCTGCTCGGGCCTGCAATATGGTATGACGTTCGACGACGAGGTGCGCGAGGGCGATGCCACGTGGGATGCCTTCGGCCTCAAGCTGATCGTCGACCCGATCAGCGCGAACTACTTGCGCGGCGCCTCGATCGATTACCAGCAGGATAATATGCTCGCCGGCGCGTTCAAGATCGACAACCCCAACGCAGTCGCGAGCTGCGGCTGCGGCCACTCGTTCCGCGCGAAGGACGAGCAGGCGGCCGAAGAGTACGACGGCTACGATAACGGCTACGCCGGCGGCGGCTGCGGCCACTGCGGCCACGGTTAGCACTTGCCTGGCAGGCTGCTAGGGAGCCTGTCTGAAACAGGCCCCTCGCGCTTCATTTCAGGCGAGTGGCCGTCCCGCTTTTCACACAGACGCTAAGAGCTACCCGGCGTGTTTTCGGGTAGCTCTTTTTGATTCGCATGGAGAAGACAGTATGGCCCAGTATGCCAATCTCACGGTCGAGCAGGTACACGAGAAGCTGCAGCGCGGCGACGACTTCCGGCTGATCGATGTGCGCGAGCCGCACGAGCACGCAGTGGCGCGGATCGAAGGCGCCGAGCTGCTGCCGCTAAGCCGGGCGAATGAGTGGGTCGGCACGCTGCCAGCCGACCAGGAGATCGTGTTCTTCTGCCATCACGGCGGGCGTAGCGCCCAAGTGGCCGCGTTCCTGGCCGGCCAGCGCGGCTTCGGGCGCGTGGCGAATATGCTCGGCGGAATCAACGAGTGGTCGATCCGCGTCGACCCGGCGATTGCGCGCTACTAACGGCACAGCGCCAAGTTTCATCTCTGGTGTTGCGGCCTAGCGCTGCACGGGCTATCATTAGGGCTGGCGCAGCTGGCGCGCTCAGCCTTCGGCAGAGCGGCACTAGCCTGTGTATTGCGTGCGGTTTTTTCGCGCTCCGCGCAGAAAAACCCGGAAGATGGAGCAGTGCCATGCTGCTGCGGGCAAAAACGCGTAGCTTGAGGAAGCCGAATAGCGGCTGTTTGAACCATGCTCGAACATGACGACGCAGAGGCGTACCGCGAGGGCATCCGGCTGTTCAACGCCGGCGAGTTTTGGCACGCGCACGAGCAGTGGGAGCAGTGCTGGATGCGCTCGTCCGAGCCCGATTCAACCTTCTTCAAAGGCATTATTCAGGCGGCTGCGGCGCTGGTACACTGGCAGCGTGGCAACCCGCGCGGCCTGCGGCGCAACTGGGAGAAAAGCCGGCCCAAGCTGGTGGCGCTGCCGCCCGCCGTGCGCGGGATCGATGTGCGCGCGCTGATTGACGCGATGGACGCGTTTGTGCTGGCCGGCGGTTTGGCGCCGCCGCCGCGCCTACGAACGCTCGATTGAGCGTGCCGGCTGGTCGGACGATCGACAACATATGCTATACTGTTAGCGTCGTTATACGAATGTACCTGGTAGTTTGCCCCGGAAAACTGCCTTCACCGAGGCCAGAGCATTATTTCAGCCATTTGGCGACAATTTGGCCCGATCGCGAGGAGGCTGTTCGATATGTTTGCCAAAATTCTCGTCGTTGACGATGAACCCTCAATTGTTGACGTTTTAACACGTTTTCTTACACGCGAGGGGTATAGTGTTGTAACAGCTGCGAATGGCCGCGAAGCGCTCGAGCGCGTTCAGCAAGAGCCGCCCGACTTGATCCTGCTCGATGTGACGATGCCGGAGCTCGATGGCTTTAGCGTGTGCCAGCGCCTGAAGGAAGACGAGCGCACCGCCCTCATCCCGATCACTATGCTGACGGGCCTCGACGACCGCGAGCATCGCACGCGCGGCATTGAGTCCGGCGCCGACGATTTCCTTACCAAGCCGTTCGAGCAGAGCATCCTGCGCGCGCGCATCCGCTCGCAGCTGCGCCTCAAGCGCCTGACCGACCAGCTCGAGCATACCGAAAAAGTCATCTTCATGCTGGCCGCAGCGGTGGAGGCCAAGGACGCCTATACCGAGGGGCACCTGCGGCGCCTGCGGGCGTACTCCGAGCACCTGGCTCTGGCGTATGGGCTGGCGCCCAGTGAGGTGCGCGCGGTGCGCTATGGCGGCATCCTGCACGATATTGGCAAGATCGGCGTCGACGAGGCGATCATCCGCAAGCCCGGCCCGCTTACCCCCGAAGAAACCGCCCAGATGCGCCGCCACCCCGAGATTGGCGCGCAGATTATTTCGCAGATGCGCTTCGCTCGCGATGTGCAGCCGATCATCCTGGCGCACCACGAGTACTGGGACGGCAGCGGCTACCCGCGCGGTCTGAAGGATGAGGAGATTCCGGTGGGCGCGCGGATCATTACGATCGTCGACACCTACGACGCCATGACTACCGACCGGCCGTATCGCGCGGCGCTGAGCGACGACGAGGCGATCCGCCGGCTGAAGGCCGCGCGCGGCACCCAGTTTGATCCCGATATGCTCGATGTGTTCCTCGACCTGATCGCCAGCGGCCAGCTCCAGCCCGAGCGCATCCGCGCCGAGGTGCTGCACGACGGCGAGCTATGATGAGTGCCTGTGTATACCGACGCGCTTCCGTTTCTCGGCTGCCCGGCCTGCCGCGCGGCATTGGCGCTGCGGCACGATCGCCGCGACGCGCTTGGCGAGATCCTCGAAGGTGAGCTGGCCTGCGCCGGCTGCCAGGCGATCTTCCCGATTCGCGAGGGCATTGCCGATTTTTTAGGGCCGCCCCGCCCACCAACCCCTGCCCAGGTAACCAACGAGTGGCCGCTGACCGCGTGGATCTACGAGCGCGGCTGGCGCCCGTTTGCGCTGACGCTGCTCAGCCGCGAGGCTTTCCCGTATCGGCGCGAGCTGCCGCTGATGGTCGATCTCATGCAGCCGCAGCGCGGCGGGCTGTTTCTCGATGTGGCCTGCTCGAACGGGCTGTACGCGCGCGCGCTGACGCGCACCCTGCGCGGCGCTCCCGGCCATGTGTTGGGGGTCGATCACTCGCTGCCCATGCTGGCGCAGGCGCGGCGCTTCGCGCGCGATGCCGGGCTGCCGATCAGCTATGCCCGCGCCAGCGCCCAGGCGCTGCCGGTGCTGGCGGGCCAGGCTTCCGGCGTGGCGATCGGCGGCTCGCTGAATGAGATCGGCGACCTCGACGGGTGCCTGGCCGAGGTGCGGCGCGCGCTGCGCCCCGACGGGCGCTTCGTGGCTATGACGCTTGCGCGCGCTGCGACGGCGCCGG
>CALLYN010000892.1 GCA_937858455.1 uncultured Kouleothrix sp. | reverse complement strand
GAGGGACTTTGTCCCTCCAAACCACCCTTTTCAAACAGCTTCTTAGGACTTACGCGGTTGCGTTGTTCGGCATCTCGCTGGGGCACGTTTGCCTGCGGCAGCAACGTTCACGTACCACCCTGCCGAAGGTCGGGCGCGCCAACCGCGTAAGTCGTCACGCTAATGGTGTACCTTGATCATCTCGCGACCCTGGAGCGCCGCTACCGCAGTTTCCTCCAGAGTAGACTCGACCGATGCTTCCAGCGCCGCGAGATAGGCGCCTTCAACCAGCGGGGCATCGCTGATATGCACATGTGCGAGCTGAAGTTCCTCGATCGCCATCTCGACGCTCAAAACCGCGCCGCCGATATCGGCCAGTACCAGCGTGCCGTCGGGCGATGACGCCTGCTGTAAGCCTGCCTTGATCCGATCAATACTCGTGCCAAGCGAACCATCGTCGGTACCGCCAGCGTCGACGATCTGCACCTTACCACCCGAGACCTGGGTAGCAAACTCGCGGACCCCAGCGGCGAGCTGTGCACTGTGCGACACAATGAGCAGGCTGACCATCGCATACCTCAATGAAAGGATGAAAGATGAAGGGGAACGAATGAAAGAGGCTCATTTCTATTTCATCCTCCATCCTTCATCCTTGCGCCCTGCATCACTCGACCCAATCGAACGTTCGCGTGACCGCCTTCTTCCACAGCTTGTACTGGCCCTCGCGGTCGCCCTCGGCCATCTTGGGCTCCCACGTGTGGTCGATCTGCCAGTTCTGGCGCAGATCTTCCAGGTTGCTCCAGAAGCCCGTCGCCAGGCCGGCGGCGTAGGCCGCGCCGAGCGCGGTGGTTTCGGCCACCACCGGGCGGATCACCGGCACGCCCAGCACATCGCTCTGGAACTGCATGAGCGTATTATTGAAGACCATACCGCCATCGACCTTGAGCGCCTTCAGCGACACGCCCGAGTCCTTCTCCATCGCGTCGAGCACCTCGCGCGTCTGCCAGGCAGTCGCCTCAAGCACAGCGCGGGCGATGTGGCCCTTGTTGACGTAGCGCGTAAGGCCGACGATCACGCCGCGCGCGTCGCTCTTCCAGTAGGGCGCGAACAGGCCCGAGAACGCCGGCACGAAGTAGGCGCCGCCGTTATCCTGCACGGTATTCGCCAGCGCCTCGACCTCGGCGCTGCTAGTGATCATGCCCAGGTTATCGCGCAGCCACTGCACCAGCGCGCCGGTGATCGCGATCGAGCCCTCGAGCGCATAGACCGGCTTGGCGTCGCCCATCTTGTAGCACAGCGTGGTGAGCAGGCCGCTCTTCGACGGCACGATCTCCTCGCCGGTGTTGAGGATCATGAAGCAGCCGGTGCCGTAGGTGTTCTTGGCCTCGCCGACGCCGAAGCACGTCTGGCCGACTGTGGCGGCCTGCTGGTCGCCCAGGTCGCCGGCCACTGCGATGCCGGCCAGCTCGCCGACGGCGGTGCCGTACACCTCGCTCGACGAGCGGATCTGCGGCAGCATCGAGCGCGGGATGCCCATCACCTGGAGGATCTCGTCGTCCCAGTCGAGCGTGCGCAGATCCATCAGCATCGTGCGGCTGGCGTTGGTCACGTCGGTCACGTGCACGCCGCCATTCACGCCGCCGGTCAGGTTCCAGATCACCCAGGTGTCGATATTGCCAAACACCGCGTCGCCGCGCTCGGCGGCCGCGCGTGCGCCCTCGACATTGTCGAGCACCCACTTCACCTTCGGGCCCGAGAAGTACGTCGCCAGCGGCAGGCCGACCTTGTCGCGGAAGCGATCCTGGCCACCCTCTTTGGCGAACTCGTTGATGATCGTGTCAGTGCGGGTATCCTGCCACACGATCGCGTTGTACAGCGGCTTGCCGGTGGTCTTATCCCACACCACCGTGGTCTCGCGCTGGTTGGTGATGCCCACAGCCGCGATGTCCTGCGGGTCGATATTGCCCTTGGCCAGCGCCCCGCGGATCACGCTCTGCGTGCGCTCCCAGATCTCCAGCGGATCGTGCTCGACCCAGCCGGGCTTGGGGTAGATCTGCTCGTGCTCTTTCTGATCGTAGCAGACCACGCGGCCCTCGTGATCGAACACCATAAAGCGCGTACTCGTAGTTCCCTGATCGACAGCGGCGGCATACTTTGCCATGATATTGACCTCCTCGTCTGCCGCAGTTGGCGGGTTACAGCCGGCGGCCACGGAACTGCGCATTGCGCTGCGCTGATTGCCGCCTGCTGCTGAGCGCCCACTGCTTACTGAATTCTCTCGATAGTTTCCAACAACACTTGCGCCATATAGAACGCCGAGGTGGCACCCGGATCCTGGTGGCCGATGCTACGCTGGCCCAGGTACGAGGCGCGGCCTTTGGTAGCCAGCATAGGGATGGTGGCCTTCATACCGGCCTCGACCGCCTCGACCGAGCGGCGCAGCGCGACGGTGAAATCCTCGCCATTAGCCTGGGCTTCCTTCAGCACATCCACGCCAGGCCCGATCGCGTCGACCATCGTCTTCTCGCCGCGCTGGGCCTTGCCGCGTGCCTGAATGCCCTCGAGCGCGGCCTCGAGCGCCGCAACCACCTCGGCCGGCGTCAGCTCGTAGCGATCCGCCAGCGCCATACCAGCGCGCAGAAACGCGGTTCCGTACAGCGGGCCGGATGCGCCACCGACGGTCGAGACCAACGTCATCCCGACGGTCTTGAGGATCGTGCCGATGTCTTTGTCGGCCACGGTCGGCAATTTCTCGACAACGGTTGTAAACCCGCGATCCATATTGACGCCGTGATCGGAGTCGCCGATCGGCGCGTCGAGCTGCACCAGTTCGTCGCGATGCTGTTTGATCCGCGCGGCGACGCCCTCGATGAACCGGATCACATGCTCAGAGGTGATGCGCATCCTTACCCTCCAGTTTGCAGTTGGCAGTTTGCAGTTTGCAGTAGTATGGCACTGCCAGCTGCATACTGCAAGCTGCCTACGCGCCCCAGCGTAGAGCCGGCGTCAGCACCGGAGCGTCCCACAGCTTGGTCAGCTCGTCGTCCAGCTTCAGCAGCGTGATCGAGCAGCCGGCCATCTCGAGCGAAGTGATATAGCTGCCGATCAGGTTGCGCGTGATCGTGATGCCGTGCTCGCCGAGAATTTTGTTGAGCTCGTTGTACACCACGTACAGCTCGATCAGCGGCGTGCCGCCCATGCCATTCACGAACGCCAGCACGTTATCGCCGCTGGCGAACGGCAGATCGCTCAGGATCGGCTCGGTGAGCATCGCGGTGATCGCGGCGGCGTTGGCTATTTTCTCGCGGCGGCGGCCCGGCTCGCCGTGGATGCCAATGCCCACTTCGATCTCGTCTTCGGGCAGCTCGAACGAGGGCTTGCCGGCGTGTGGCACGGTGCAGGCCGAGAGCGCCATGCCCATCGAGCGGCCCTGGCCGTTCACCTTCTCGGCGATGCGCTTGCACTCGGCCAGGTTGGCGCCGCCCTCGGCCGCCGCGCCGACGATCTTTTCGAGCAGCACCGTCACGCCCACGCCGCGCCGGCCGGCCGTCCAGGTGCTATTCTCGACCGCCACGTCGTCGTTCGTCACCACCGCGGCCACCTCAATGCCCTCGGCGGCGGCCAGCTCGGCCGCCATCTCGAAGTTCATCACGTCGCCGGTGTAGTTCTTGACAATATGCAGCACGCCTGCGCCGCCATCGACGGCCTTGGTGGCGGCCAGCATCTGGTCGGGCACGGGCGAGGTGAACACGGCGCCGGGGCAGGCTGCGTCGAGCATGCCGCTCCCGACGAAGCCGCCGTGCATTGGCTCGTGGCCGCTGCCGCCGCCCGAAATAATGCCGACCTTACCCTTCACCGGGGCATCGGCGCGCACGATATAATCGGGGTCGTAATGAACCGTCACCAGGCCACCATGCGCCGCGGCGACGCCCGCCAGCGCGTCTTTGACGACGCCCTCGGGCGAGTTAATCAGCTTCTTCACCGTAGAACCTCCTTGCGTCGGCGAGTGGCGGCACAGCGCACCAGCCGCGCCGCGCACTCGCGGCCATACCACAAACTAGCCGGCCACCGCCTTGAAGACGATCAGGCCAATCACCGCGCCGATGATCGGGCCTACCACCGGGATCCACGAGTAGCCCCAGTCGGAGTCGCCCTTGCCAGGGATGGGCAGCAAGAAATGCGCAATGCGCGGGCCAAGGTCGCGGGCCGGGTTCAGGGCGTAGCCAGTCGGGCCGCCGAGGCTCAGGCCCAGGCCCCAGATCAGCGCGCCGACCAGGTACGGTCCAAGGCCGGCGGTGGCGCCGGTGGCAACCTTCAGAATGCAGTTGACAATGAAGACGAGCGCGAATGTCGCGATCACCTCGGTGAGCACATTGGCGCCGGTGTTGCGGATGGCCGGGCCGGTGCTGAACACCGCGAGCTTCAGGCCCTTGTCGCTCGTCTCTGGCCAGTGCGGCAGGTACACCAGGTACACCAGCACCGCGCCGAGGAACGCGCCGACGAACTGGCCGGCGATGTTAAGAATAGCCTTGCTCGGGTCGGCGCCGCCGGCGATAATGCCGGCGATCTCGCCAGCCGGGTTCAGCGAGCCAGGCCCGCCCAGCGCTTGCGATGTAAACACGCCGCACATCACGCCAAACGCCCACCCGGCGGTGATGACGATCCAGCCCGAGTTCTGGCCCTTCGACTTGTTCAGCAACACGTTGGCGACGACACCGTCGCCCAGCAGGATGAGCACCATTGTCCCGAACATCTCAGCGAGGAACATGTTCTTTCTCCTTAATGCAGCTTCGCGGAAACCGAAACCGTTCGCCCGAGCCAATCACCGCTGATTGGCAGCCGTGCTGCGTGGCACGGCAAGATCCCTGGTTGCTGGCCGCTCGTTCGAATCGATCGTGCTGGATTGCCCGATAGCCTCCTTTCTTCAGGCACGCGCGATGGAGTCGCTGGCGCGAGCGCGGTATGCCAAACACGCGGCGCCCAGCACCGTTAGGTGCCAACGGCGAACCAAAGCACACGTATATGCGACGCATATACGCGTTATGATCGTGATGTACCAAACCAGGGTACAGCGAATGAGCGCCCGTAGCGCATCAGCTCGGACGAAACCTCACATAGGCTCTTTAATTAGGCGCGAAAAGGTGCTGGAATAAGGTCGTTGTCTCGTGTGGATGCCAGCGCGAGTACCGACAGCGCCCCTTTGCACGTCAAACCCACCTGGATAGCTGTGATGTGGCAAATCACCTGTGGTATTGCGGGCACGGCTTGGTGATTCTTTTGGAATAGTCACATCTGCGCGCAGATCGTACCATAAGTTTAAACAAAGTCAATAGGGATCGAAGGCACTCTTTGAAACAAACCTATCGCAATATTGCAACAAGATATTTCAGCAACTATTGCACAAATGCAACATGTGTAGAGCTATTGTGTCGGTATAATCTACTGCTGCGTTTGCCAGAAGTGCTCTTTGGTGAGGCCATACAGCTTCATTTTGCGCCAGAGCGTAGCGCGGCTGATGCCCAATCGCTCGGCGATATGCCCCAAGTGCCCGGCGGACTCGCGGCCGGCGCGCACGATCGCCTCGCGCTCGGCCATGGCCTGGCGGTCGTACAGGCGCTCGGCGGGAGTGGCCGGCATAGCCGGCGCCGGGGCGGTCTGCGCCAGCATCGGCGGCAGGTCGGCCAGCGTAAGCACGCTTTTCTCGGTCAGGTGGGTCAGGCGCTCGAGCACCGCCTCGAGCTCGCGCACATTGCCGGGCCACGAGTAGGCGCGCATTGCGCTGAGCGCCTCGGGCGCGAACAGCACCTGGCGGCCGATGCGGCGCGCCATCACCGCCAGAATCTGGTCGAGCAGCAGCAGCACATCGTCGCCGCGCGCGCGCAGCGGCGGGATCTCGATCGTCAGCACGCTGAGCCGGTAGAACAGCTCGGGCCGGAAGCGGCCATCGGCCACGGCGCGCTCGAGATCGGCGTTGCTGGTGGCAATGATCCGCACATCCACCGACACGACGCGCTGGCCGCCCAGGCGAATGAGGTGCTGCGTCTCGATCACGCGCAGCAGGCTTGTCTGCGCCTCGACGGTGAGCGAGCCGACGTCTTCGAGCATGAGCGTGCCGCCGTGGGCCAGCTCGATCTTGCCGGGCCGCCCCTCGGAAGGGCCGCTCTGGCTGCCCTCGTAGCCCAGCAGCTCGCCCATCAGCAGCGCGCGCGGCACCGCGGCGCAGTTGAGCAGCACAAAGGGCTCGTGCGCGCGGGAGCTGGCATTGTGGATGGCGTGCGCAATCAGCTCTTTGCCCACGCCTGGCTCGCCCAGCAGCAGCACCGGCGCCGGCGAGTTGGCGGCAACGCGCGCATGCCGCACGGCGCCCTGCATCGCCGCGCTCTCGCCAATAATATCGGCGAACGAGAAGCGCGCCTGCGCGCCGACCACACGCTGCACCAGGCGCTGCACGCTATCGGCAGGGCGCAGGGTGATCAGCGCGCCCAGGTAGCGCCGGCTGCGATCCCACACCGGGCGCAGGCTGCACAGCGCCGCCACGGCGCCCTTGCGGCCGGGGAACAGCAGCTCCTGGTCGGTGATATCGCGGCGGCGCTCGAGCGCGTCGGCCAGCGCGGTCGGCATCTCGATCAGCTCGTCGAGCAGGCGGCCGGCCACGCTACGCGGCGTGAGGCCGAGCATCTGGCCCGCGCGCGAGTTGATCTTGCTGAGGCGGCCATGCGCGTCGAGCAGGATGAGCCCCTCGCTCATCGCCTCGATCGCGGCGTTCAGCTCGGCCAGGTGATCGTTGGTTTCGGCCAGCAGCATGTTGTTGCGCAGCTGGGCCTGGATCGCCTGCGCCACGGCGATGGCCATGCCGAGCGTGTGGGCGTGCGCGGCGGCGGCAAGGCCGATCACGCCAATAGCGCCCATGGCCTGGCCGCCAACGTCGAAGATCGGCGCGGCCGAGCACGCCAGCTCGTGGTAGCAGGCGCAGAAATGCTCGGCGCCGCGCGTCTGCCAGGGCAGCGCCTCGTGCAGCGCCAGGTTCAGCGCCAGCGTGCCGATCTGATCCTCGCGCAGGCTGGCGCCGCGCAGCATCCCCTGGGCGCGCAGCGCAGCCACCATCGGCGCGTCGCCGATCACCTCGACCACGGTTGGGCTGGCGTCGGCCAGGAGCACCGCGAAGCCCGAGCCTTCGACAAACTGGTAGAGGTCTTCCATGTACGGCCGCGCCAGCGTCACCAGCGCCTCCTGCGCGGCGTCGAGCGTCGGCCGGGCCGGGCTGGCCGGCGCGCCGGTGCGGTACGGGTTCAGCGGCACTGCGGCACAGCGCTGCCACGAGCGCACGATCGGCGGCGCGATGATTGCCTCGTCGCATCTACCGTCGCGCTGAAAGGCATCCCACGCGCGTAGCGCGATCTCGTCCGACGCGATGGTCATAGGCCCTCGGGGGTTGCAATGATCGTGCGCCCATTATAGCGCGAATCGGCTGCGCGGCAGCTTGACATACATTGTGATGCTGTGTATAATCCCCGGTGTTACGGCGATCCCCGATAGCTCAACGGTAGAGCGGCTGACTGTTAATCAGTAGGTTCCAGGTTCGAATCCTGGTCGGGGAGCCAGTAAAGCTTTGGCGGTACAGTCGGATTCCTCCGACTGTACCGCCAAACTCGTTTTCATGCCCCGGATCCCCCAAGTACAGCGTACCTAGCAGGATGCAAGAACGATACCATACGCGCTACGCCTGGCTGGCGCTTGCGAAGCGCTCTTCAGCCACAGGCTCCCACGGCCCGCCCAGGTAGCGCCACAGCAGCAGCCCCTCGCCGCGCGCCGGCAGCGCCGCCCAGCCAGCCGCGAGCGCGGTGTGCAGCTGGCGCGCCTGCTCGGGCGCTACCTTGTTCTGGATGGTGACATGCGGCCGGAAGCGCTGGCGATCCTGCGCGCTCAGCCAGGGCGCCCAGCCAGCCGCGAGCCGATCGCGCAGTTCGCGGCTGGCGCAGACCACCGCATCGTAATCGTTGCCGATGTTGTTGTTCAGTTCAAATCCATATTCGTGTTTCACTTCATCGCTTTCAGCATGCGGATCGGTAACATCTACATTCAGCGAATAGGATTTCAGTTCTTTCACCACATCCGCAACCTTGCTATTGCGGATATCGCTTACGTTCTCTTTGAACGTAGCACCCATCACCAGTACTTTGCTATCTTTTACATTGCCATTGTTCTGGATGATAAACTGCAGTACTTTTTTGGCCACATAAGATGCCATGCCGTCGTTGATGACACGGCCGGCAAGTATTACCTGGCTATCGTATCCCAACTCTTTTGATTTATAAGTGAGGTAGTAAGGATCTACTCCAATGCAGTGACCGCCCACCAAACCCGGTTGGAATTTCAGAAAATTCCATTTGGTGCCGGCTGCTTCCAGTACTTCGTATGTATTGATGCCC
>CALLYN010000891.1 GCA_937858455.1 uncultured Kouleothrix sp. | reverse complement strand
GCCAGCGCAAGGCGGCCCCGGCCGAGCCAGCTGCCCCGGCTGAAGCCAGCGCCGAGCCCGCCGCGCCGAAGCGCAGCCGCCGTAAAAAGCCCGCCGATGCCGAGTAGCCCGGTGGAGCTGCCTGCCCAATCTGGCGTAGGCAGCTCCGCTATCGCGCCAATGACACGTGTCAAGATTTGTGGGCTGCGCACCGCCGAGCACGCCCTGGTGGCGGCCGGCGCCGGGGCCGACCTGCTGGGCTTTATCTTCGCGCCGTCGCGCCGCCAAATTGCCCCCGCCGAGGTGGCGCGGATCGGCCATGCTGTGCGCGCCGCCACCGCCAGCCCACCACGGCTCGTGGGCGTGTTTGTGAACGAGACACCCGCGCGCATGCGCGCCCTGGCGCGCGAGTGCAAGCTCGACGCCGTGCAGCTGAGCGGCGACGAGCCTGCCAGCTTCGCCGACGAGCTGGCCGACCTGGCGCTGATCAAGGCCATCCGCTTCGACGGCGCCGCCACCGAGCAGCGCTGGCTCGAAGCCGACCTACCACACGTGCAGCTGCTGGTGGACGCGCACGTGCCGGGCGCGTACGGCGGCGCCGGCGTAGTGGCCAACTGGGCGCGCGCAGCCGTTCTGGCGCGCCGCCACTCGATCCTGTTGGCCGGCGGGCTTGGCCCAAGCAATGTCGCTACGGCCATCGAGCAGGTGCGGCCCTGGGGCGTCGATGTGAGCAGCGGCGTCGAGACCGACGGCGCCAAGGATGCGGCCAAGATCCGCGCATTCGTAGCAAACGCGCGTGCCACGGCACAGCTTTTGCGTTCGGTCGAACCGAGTTAGTACTCTTTAACAGGATTTACGCGGTGCGTGTTTTTGCCTTCGGCAGAGCGGTTCTTTTTCATGGAAGGTGCTCAGATTTTGGCGCAAAGCGCCAAAATCTGAGCACAAAAGAAAATACACCCCACGATGTAAAGTATCGCTCTGCCGAAGGCTGAGGGCGCCACCTGGGTTTGCCCTAATGTTTACAAATGTAGATCAGACTACAAGGAGGTCTTGCGTATGAAAGGGCTATTACGGCTTCTTGGTATCGCGGCGCTGGTCGGCTTCGCGGTGGTGGTGTATCGTGCAATCAAGCAGTATCGTGAGGATAGCGTGTTCGATTTAGGCGCCACGCCAAGCGCCAGCGGCGGCTTTGGCGGCGGCAAGCGCAGCATCAGCCCCGAGCTGCTGGCCATCCTGGCCGACCCGGGCGACAAAGGCCCGGTCGAGCTGGTCACCGATCCGTCGGGCAGCGAGTGGCTAGTGAACCGCCGCAACGGCTTCCGCTACCCTGTCGAGGATGGCATCCCGATCATGCTGCTGGAAGAGGGCGAGAAGAACCGCGACGAAAGCCTGATCAGCGGCTAGCGCTGCGGGCGGCAAACTGCGAGCGTCGGGGGCGGCAAAGCTGCCCCCGACGTTTTTGTGCGCAGCGCGGCAGGAAAACGCGGGCTATGTGCGTGTCGGCGTGGCGCGCGGCGCCGGGCTTGGCGTTGGCGCGCTCGGCGTGCGCGAAGGCACCTCGGTGGCGGTAGGCGCGGGCGTGGCGGTAGGCGCCGCCGGCGTAGGCGTGAGCGTCGGGATGATCGGGGTCGCGCTATTAAGGTCGGTGGCGGTATCGTTGGCGATATCGCCAAGGCGCTGCAGGAAGCGCTCGACGCGTGCCGAGCGGCGCTCGAGCTCGGCGAGCAGCACGGCGCGCCCGGCCTCGGCAGTAGCGAACAGCGCCACCGCGTCGCGGCCGGCGCGGACATCGGCCACCA
>CALLYN010000890.1 GCA_937858455.1 uncultured Kouleothrix sp. | reverse complement strand
CGGCCGGCCGGGCGCCAAGCAGCGCCGCCAGCCGCCGCTGCGCGTCGACACGCCCGACGGCTATGCGATCTACGTTGGCCGCAGCGCTGGCCAGAACGAGCAGGTAACATTCAAGATCGGCGCGGCCGACGACGTGTGGCTGCACGCGCGCGGCATGCCCGGCGCCCACGTGCTGATCAAAAGCGCCGGCCGCGAGGTTCCCGAGCCAACCCTACGCCGCGCCGCCGAGCTGGCGGCCTACTACTCGAAGGGCCGCGGCGAGAGCGCGGTCGAGATCGACATCGCCAGGCGCAGCCAGGTGCGGCGCATCCCGGATGCCCCGGCCGGCCTGGTGAGCTACCACGCCGAGCGCACCATCCGCGCCGCGCCGCGCGCATCGAATGAACCGCTTCCTTAAACAGATTGTTACAAACTGCGGTTGACAGCGCTTCCGAGTATCAAGTACAATCGATCGCAGTGCCCTGCGATTAGCATCGCGTGGGGCTGCTGTTTATTAGTACGTATCGTAAAGGATTTAGATCAATGGGCAGCATCATCGACTTCGTCTTGCACATCGACAAATATCTGAGTTTGTTCATCCAGCAGTATGGCGCGCTGACGTATGTGATTTTGTTTGTGGTGATCTTTTGTGAAACTGGCCTGGTGGTCACGCCGTTTCTGCCCGGCGACTCGCTGCTGTTTGCGGCCGGCGCGCTGGCGGCGATCGACAGCAGCGGCACGCTGAACGTGTTTTTGCTATTCGCGATCATGGCGGCTGCGGCGGTGCTCGGCGATACGATCAACTACCTGATTGGCGCGCGCCTGGGCGTGAAGCTGTTCGAGTACAACATCCCGCTGCTGAAGAAAGAGCACCTCGATCGGACCTACGAGTTCTACGAAAAGTACGGCGGCAAAACAATCATTCTGGCACGCTTTGTGCCGATCGTACGCACGTTCGCGCCATTTGTGGCCGGCGTTGGCCGTATGAACTACAGCCGCTTCATCACGTACAACTTCATTGGCGGCGTGGCCTGGGTCGCGATCTTTGTGTTTCTGGGCTACCTGTTCGGCAACGTACCGTTTGTGAAACAGAACTTCGAGATTGTGACGCTGGCGATCGTGTTGATCTCGGTGCTGCCGATGGTGTTCGAGTATCTGCGCAGCCGGCGCCGCGCCAAGGCACCGGCCGTCTAGGCGCGCCGGCCGCCTCTTCACGCGGATGCGCGGGGCGCCAAAGGCGCTACAAGCCTATGGAGGCCGCCCATGACCCTACGGAAGCTGCTTTCGCAGCCGCTGCCCAGCCCGCCGGAGCAGGCGCAGGGCTCGATCGTCGATCAGGCCCTGGCGATACCGCAGCTTGCGCCGCTGCGGCTGTTCCTCGAAAACTTTCGCGATCTGCAGCCGTGGTGGCCGGTGCTGGTGCCGCTGCTGCTGTGGGTCGGCCTGCGCACCTACCGCCGCGAGCGCGCGGCTGCGCTGGCCCGCGAGCCGTAGCTGTAGCTGCATCATAAGGCCCAGCAAGATGGCACGATGACAAGTTCGCTCGGCGACCTTGTGGTCGTGTCATCTTGTCGTATTGGCGATCTGGCGACTCATGGATAGGGGGCGAAGCGTGCCCGAGCAAGCAGGTTCACCCACGCTCGAACTTGGCGATGCGCGGCTGGTATGGGGCTCGCGTAGCTATGTGATGGCGATCATCAATGTAACCCCCGACTCATTCAGCGCCGACGGGCTGGCGACGCCCGGCGCCGATATTGCCGCCGCAGCGCTGGCGCAGGCACGCCGCGCCGCCGACGAGGGCGCCGACCTGCTCGATGTCGGCGGCGAGTCGACGCGGCCGGGCGCCGAGCCGATCGGAATCGAGGAGGAATTGCGACGGGTGCTGCCGGCCATCCGCGCGCTCGCCGCAGAGCTTGCGCTGCCGATCTCGGTCGATACCTACCACGCCGAGGTTGCCGCCGCCGCGCTCGACGCCGGGGCGCGCATGATCAACGATATCTGGGGCTTGCGCACGCCCGATCGCGGCTGGAACGCGCCGCTGGCGCAGCTGGTGGCGGCGCGGCGCGTGCCGATCGTGCTGATGCACAACCGCCGCGCCGAGGCCCGCGTCGGCGCGCTGGGCGGGCACTACCCGCGCGTCGAGTATGCCGATCTGCTCGGCGATATCGCCGCCGAGCTGCGCGAGTCGGTGGCCTACGCCGAGGCCCAGGGCATCGCGCGCGGGCGCATCATCGCCGACCCCGGCATCGGCTTTGGCAAAACACCGGCCCAGAACCTTGAGCTGATGCGCCGCCTGGCCGAGCTGCGCGCGCTCGGGCTGCCGCTGCTGATCGGCGCCTCGCGCAAGTCGTTCATTGGACTGCCGCTAGGCCTGCCGCCGCACCAGCGCGACGAAGGTACCGCCGCCGTTACGGCGCTGGCGATCGCCGCCGGCGCCGATATCGTGCGCGTGCATAATGTCCAGATGAATGTGCGCGCTGCGCGGATCGCCGACGCGATCGTGCGCGG
The DNA here is from genome assembly GCA_937858455.1 of uncultured Kouleothrix sp. Taxonomy (GTDB): domain Bacteria; phylum Chloroflexota; class Chloroflexia; order Chloroflexales; family Roseiflexaceae; genus Kouleothrix. The sequence continues at coordinate 1,394 of CALLYN010000890.1, read as the reverse complement.
CGCTTGAGGTGCGGTGGCGATTTGCGCGTGTGGAAGCTCTATGGTACACTCTCCGACTCGGAGCTACCGGGCAATGCCCCTAGCTATAGCGAAGGTATTGGCAGCTTTGAAGGAGCATAACATCAATGGCTGATCGCATCACCCTCGATCTTGAGAACCGGACACTCACCGGGAAGAAAGTCAACAAGCTGCGGCGCGCCGGCCTGCTGCCGGCGACTGTGTATGGCAAAGGCGTTGGGCCATTCACGGTGCAGCTGAACGCGCGCACGTTCAGCGACGCGTATCGCCACGCCGGGCGCACTGGCCTGCTCGATCTGAATATCCCTGGCCAGAAGAGCGTGTCGGTGTTCATTCATTCCCTGCAGCGCCACCCGGTGACGCGCGCCATCACCCACGTCGATTTCCTGGCGGTCGACCTGCGCATCGAGGTGACGGTCGACGTGCCGCTGCATATTGTCGGCGAATCCGAGCTGGTGCGCCGCGGCGACGCGCTGCTGAACCAGGTGCTCACGAGCCTGGAGGTGCGCGCGCTGCCCACCGATATCCCCTCGGTCATCGAAATCGATGTCAGCGGGCTCGATAGCTTCGACAAGAGCATCCACGTCGGCGATATCGTGCTTCAGACCAAGGGCGAGATCGCGACGCCGGCCGACGAGTTGGTGGTAAGCCTGACGCAGACGCGGCCTGAGGAGGCCGAAGAGGCCGAGGCCGGCGAGGCGGCGGCCGAGCCCGAGCTGGTGCGCGAGACGCGTGAGGACGAGGACGGCAACGGCGCGTAGCGCTGGCAGGCGCCCGAGCGGCGCGGCCCCCGCCAACTGGCGGGGGCCGCGCTGTGCCATGCTTCCGAAACATCGCCGCGCGGCCGGAGCTGCGATATTCTGCGGCTGGCGGGCATACAAAAGCCCCCGCCAGTGGCGAGGGCTTTCGTCTAAGGTCGGGCATCACCGGAGCAGACTAGCGAGCCGTGCTCCCGGTGATGCCCTTACGCTCATTACTCATGGGCATCACCTCCTTTGCGCCTAAACGGCATATCAGGATGTTGCGGTTACTATACCCGAAACGATCGGGTCTGTCAAGAGCTTTTGAGGGCAATTTTCGAACATGGTTGCTGAAGATTCGCGCCGGCGTGTGAATATTCTCGGCGTGGCGATCGACGACGTGCTCGAGGGCGAGGCGATCGAGCGTGTGGCCGGCTATATCGCGGCAGGCGGGCCGCATCGTGTCGTCACGGTCAACCCCGAGTTTGTGATGGAGGCGCGGCGAAACGCAGTGTTTCGCCAGGTGCTGGCCGCCGCCGACATGGCCACCCCCGACGGCTTTGGGCTGCTGCTGGTGGCCCGCTGGCGCGGCACCCCGCTGCGCGGCCGTGTCACCGGCGTGGCGCTGGCCGGCCA
>CALLYN010000889.1 GCA_937858455.1 uncultured Kouleothrix sp. | reverse complement strand
CAGCTGGATGGGCAACTGGGTGGTGCGGTCGAGTTCGAGCGTCAGCGCGTCGCGCCCGGCAGCGGGCGGCAGCAGGTTCGGCGTCAGCCTGGCCAGCGCCAGCACCTGCGCGCACAGCGCTTCCATGCCGGCGCCGGCGTCGTCTTCTGGCAGCCAGAGCGCATACCGCCGTGCGGCCGCCAGCGTGCACAGCAGCGTGGTAGCGCCGTGGCCACGCGGGCACTCGAGCGCGATCAGGCGGCCGCCGCGCAGCTCGGCGGCGAGCGCGGCGAATGCGGCCGGGCGCGGCACGGCAGTTGCGTTACGCTCGGCAGCTCGCCGCGCCTGCGCAGCCAGGGCCGGCCCGCACTGCAATTGAAGCTGGGGGAAATCGGCCAGCGCGGCGAAGGCCGGCGGCCCAGATGTGATTGTCATCGAGAAAAGATATTAGCAAGGCAGGTAGCCACAGGCGCCGGCTGGCTCTCTGCCTCTGTGCGGTTCCACCGACAATGCGTGCGGGGCGCCACCTGCCCGTGCTGCTTGGCTGGCCACCCGCTACCACACCCCGGCACTGGCCGACTCTACCGCAGCCGCGATGCGCGGTCAAGTGCCGTGCTATACTGCATCCCAACGGGCAGCGCCGCGCGTAGCATACGAGAAAGGCCGATCATGGTGGCGAATTTGGAGCTGTATACCGAGCGGCTGACGCTCAAGGTGCTCGACGAAACCTTTGCGCCGGTGGTGCTGGATTACCATCAGCGCAACCGCGAGTTCTGGCGCGAGTGGAACCCGCTCACGCCCGACTCATTCTATACGCTCGAGGCGCAGCGCGAGCGCCTGCGCGCCGACATGGCCCAGCTGGCCGCGGGCCAGGGCCTGCGCCTGCACCTGTTCCAGCGCGGCGACCTGGCGCAGATCGTCGGCGACCTCGGATTCAATAATATTGTGCGCGGCGCGTTTCAGTCGTGCCACCTGGGCTACAAGATCGACATTGGCGCCGCCAACCAGGGCTATATCACCGAAGCGCTGCGCCGGGCGATCGCCTATGCCTTTGACGAGCTGAAGCTGCACCGGATCGAGGCTAACGTGATGCCGCACAACGCCCGCTCGCGCCGCGTGGTCGCGAAGCTTGGTTTTGCCGAAGAGGGCATGGCACGCAAATACCTCAAGATCAATGGCGCCTGGGAAGATCACATCCACTATGTGATGCTGAACGACGCGGTGTAGCAAAGCTTGAAAAAGTTGTGATTTTTGGTACAATTACAGTTGTACGCTTGCCTAGAAAGGCATGTTTATGATTCTCGATACTGCCATCATCATTGGAGAGCGCAGGCTCCAATCGCTGCTGGCCGATGGCCTGCGCAAGGCTTGCGAGCGCCAGCGCCCAGTGCTGGTGAGCACCGTGCTGCGCGCGCCGCAGCACGACCCGCTGGCCTTTTTCGAGCACGGCGGGCGCATCGCCACCGAGCGGGTGTTTTGGTCGACACCTGGCGGCGAGTATACGCTTGCCGGCGTCGACGCCGCCTGGACGCTGGCCGCCACCGGCGCGAACCGCTTCGCCGATGCCGCAGCCGCCTGGCGCAGCCTGTGCGCCGACGCGCTGATCGACGACACGTTTGGCGTGCTCGGCACCGGCCCGATCCTGATGGGCGGCTTCTCCTTCGACCCGCTGCGCCCGGCCACCGAGCTGTGGTCGGCCTTCCCCGACGGCCTGCTCGTGCTGCCGCGCTACCTGCTCACCCACGCCGATGGCGCGTCGTGGCTGACGATCAACGCGGTGCTGACGCCCGACAGCACCCTCTCCGCCGAGATCGAGGCCGCGCTGCGCGTGTACGAGCTGTTCGAGGGCGAAGACGCGCCGAGCGCGCCTGGCGGCCCGCTGCGCCACGCCGAAGATGTGCCCGAAGCCGAGGCCTGGAAAGCGATCGTGCGCGAGGTCGAGCAGAACCTGCGCCGTGGCGCGCTGGGCAAGGTGGTGCTGGCCCGCCAGTATCGGGTACAGGGGCGCGGCGTCTTCAACCCGGCGCGCGTGCTTGCGCAGCTACGCGTCGGCTACTCCGACTGCTTCCTGTTCGCGGTGGCGCGCGGCGACCACTGCTTCCTCGGCGCGTCGCCCGAGCAGCTGGTGCGCCTGCGCCACGAGAATGTGCGCACCAGCTGCCTGGCCGGCTCGATCGCCCGCGGCGCCACGCCCGAGCTCGACCACCAGCTGGGCGACGAGCTACTGGCCAGCGCGAAAGACCGCGCCGAGCACGAGTTTGTCGTGCGCGCGATCTGCGATGCGCTCGCCGAGGTGTGCGGCGGCCACCTGACCACCGGCGCGATCTCGCTGATGAAGTTGCGCAACATCCAGCACCTGTTCACGCCGATCGTCGGGCGGGTGTCGCGCGGTCGCAACCTGCTCGACCTGGTCGAGCGGCTGCACCCCACGCCGGCAATGGGCGGCACGCCGCGCGAGCCGGCGCTGGCCATGATCCGCGAGTTCGAAGGCATGGATCGCGGCTGGTATGCCGCGCCGGTCGGCTGGATCGACGCGCGCGGCGAGGGCGAGTTCGCCGTGGCCATCCGCTCGGCGCTGCTGCGCGGCTCGCAGGCGGTGCTGTTTGCCGGCTGCGGCATCGTGGCAGGCTCCAACCCCGAGCGCGAGTATGCCGAGTCGTGCTTGAAGCTGCGCCCAATGCTTTCGGTGCTCGGCGGCATTTCCTGAACTACCACAGAGGCACGCGGGCGCGAATTCGCTCGGCCCGGCCGTGCCTCTGTGATTTGTTCCATGAACGGTACAATTATGACTGCTCCTGCAACACAACATGCGCTATCGGCCTCGGTCGGCGCATTTATCGACGAGCTGGCGCGCTCGGGAGTGCAGCATTTCTGCGTCTGCCCCGGCTCGCGCTCGACACCGCTGGCGCTGACGATCGCGCGCCAGCCCGGCGTGCGGCTGTGGATGCATATCGACGAGCGCTCGGCCGGCTTTTTTGCGTTGGGGCTTGCGAAAACCCTGCGCGAGCCGGTGGCGCTGGTGTGCACCTCGGGCACCGCCGCAGCCAACTTCCTGCCCGCCGTCGTCGAGGCCTCGTACGCGCGCGTGCCGCTGGTGGTGCTCACCGCCGACCGCCCACACGAGCTGCGCGATGTAGGCGCTCCGCAGACGATCGACCAGATCGACCTGTTCGGCAAGCACGCGCGCTGGTTCGTCGACATGGCCGAGCCCGACGCCGCCCCCGATCTGCTGCGCTACACCCGCACGGTGGCGGCGCGCGCGGTCGCGGCGGCGCGGCGCG
>CALLYN010000888.1 GCA_937858455.1 uncultured Kouleothrix sp. | reverse complement strand
GGCTCGCTGTACCCGGCGCTGCGCCGGATGCAGGCCGACGGGCTGATCGTCGAGGTGCACCACGCCCCGGCCTTCGCCGCCTGCGACGGCGAGCAGGCGCTCACGCCGCCAACATTCGCCGCCATGATGGGCCAGGTCGAGCGCATCGCCGCTGCGATCGACCGCCCGATCGCCACGCCAGCCGCCGCGCTGGCGCCATAGCAAGGAGGAACCGAGGCCATGAGCGATCTTCGCGCCCAGTTCGAGGCCGCCGCCAAAGCCGCCCAGAGCCTGCCCAAGCGGCCCGACAACGCCACCCTGCTGGAGCTGTACGCGCTCTACAAGCAGGCCACCAGCGGCGACGCCGGCGGCAGCCGCCCCGGCTTCACCGACCCGGTCGGCCGCGCCAAGTACGACGCCTGGGCCAAGCTCAAGGGCACACAGGCCGACAAAGCCATGCACGACTATATCGCGCTGGTTGGGCGCTTGAAGTAGCCGCCGCTACGATTGGCGCTGATATTCGACCCGCCGATGGTTGACGAATTGGCCGGCGCCGCGTATATTACAGCAATACATTGCAACTTGCAGGAGCTATGCACCCGCTCGCACGCCACCACATGAAAGCCCGGCAGTCGCCGCTGCTGCCCTCTGCGCCCTTGCGCGGGGGGTTTTTTGTTGCGCCTGACGGCAGCAATTCGCAAAGGAGGAAGCCCTATGACCATCGACTGGAACGATAAGTATGCCCGCGACGGGCTGACATTCGACGACGTGCTGCTGGTACCCGCCGAGTCGCAGGTGCTGCCGTCGGCGGCCGATGTCGGCACGCAGCTCACGCGCAAGATCCGCATGAACATCCCGATCACCAGTTCGGCAATGGATACCGTCACCGAGCAGCGCCTGGCGATCGCCCTGGCGCGCGAGGGCGGGATCGGCTTTATTCACAAAAACATCGCGATCGACGAGCAGGCCGAGATGGTGCGCAAGGTCAAGCGCTCGGAAAGCGGCATGATCACCGACCCGATCACCATGGGCCCCGAGAAAACCGTCGGCGACGCGCTCGACCTGATGTCGGAGTACCGGATCTCGGGCATCCCGATCACCACCGCCGACCGCGAGCTGGTTGGCATTCTGACGAACCGCGACCTGCGCTTCGAGACCGATCGCGGCCGGCCGATCCGCGAGCTGATGACCAGCCAGAACCTGGTGACGGTGGCCGAGGGCACCACGCTCGAGCAGGCCAAGGAGATCCTGCACAAGCACCGGATCGAGAAGCTGCTGGTGGTCGACCGGCGCGGCAAGCTTTCGGGCATGATCACGGTGAAAGACATCATGAAGCAGATCGAGCACCCTAACGCCTGCAAAGACGAGCACGGCCGCCTGCGCGTCGGCGCGGCGATCGGCGCATCGGGCGATTTCCTCGAGCGCGCGGCCACGCTGGTGAAGCTCGGCACCGACGTGCTGGTGATCGATACCGCCCACGGCCACTCGCGGGGCGTGCTCGAGGCCGTGCTGCGCGTGCGCGAGGCCTTCGCCGAGGTGCAGCTAATCGCCGGCAACGTTTCCACCGGCGCGGCGACTGCGGCACTGTGCGAGCGCGGCGTCGACGCGGTGAAGGTTGGGCAGGGCCCGGGCAGCATCTGCACCACCCGCGTGGTGTCGGGCGCGGGCATGCCGCAGATCACCGCCATCAGCGACTGCGCGCGCGTGGCCGAGCGCTTCGGCGTGCCGGTGATCGCCGACGGCGGCATCAAGTACAGCGGCGATATCGCCAAGGCGCTGGCGGCCGGCGCTCACAGCGTGATGATCGGCTCGCTCTTCGCCGGCACCGAGGAAAGCCCCGGCGAGACGATCCTGTACGAGGGGCGCAGCTACAAGAGCTACCGCGGCATGGGCTCGATCGGCGCCATGCAGCGCGGCAGCGGCGATCGCTACTTCCAGAGCGGCGCCACCGGCAAAAAGCTGGTGGCCGAGGGCATCGAGGGCATGGTGCCGTACAAAGGGGCGCTGGGCGATACGATCTTTCAGCTTGTGGGCGGCCTGCGCTCGGGCATGGGCTACGTCGGCGCAAAAGATATCGAGGCGCTGCGGCGCGACGCGCGCTTTATCCGCATCTCGATGGCCGGCCTCGTCGAGAGCCACCCGCACGATGTGACGATCACCAAAGAGGCGCCCAACTACGAGCGCCGCTGAGCGCGACGTGCCGCTAGCTTCACAGTCTACGCCAGCGACCACCGGCCCCTTTGGCCGGTGGTCGCTCGTTGTGCGGCGCCGGGCCTGAGCCCACTATGTTTCAAATAGGCACAAAGGCTCGAAGGCGCAAAGAATACGCGGCTGCAGCGCGCCTTCGAGTTTGACAAGACTTACACGGTCGCATGCGATATGGGCTTTGTTCTGCATGCGGCAGCATAGTACTTCGCTTTCTTTTGTGCTCAGATGTTGGCACTTTGCGCCAAAATCTGAGCACCAAGATGATACCAACTCCGTTTGATTACTTGTGTTTTCTTGTGCGGCGCCCGGCAAAGCC
>CALLYN010000887.1 GCA_937858455.1 uncultured Kouleothrix sp. | reverse complement strand
CACGCGCGACTGCGCGCGAGTCGCGCGGTGGGGCGGCGGCATCGGCGTAGCGGCCGGCCAGTACGCCCTGGGCCATCGGCGCCCACGGCAGCAGCGCCAGGCCGTGGGCCTGGCACAGCGGCACCAGCTCGTTCTCGATCCGGCGGTCGAGCAGGTTGTAGGGCGGCTGCTCGGACACATAGCGCGCATAGCCGTAGCGCTCGCTCAGCATCAGCGCACGCATCACCTGCCAGGCCGGGTGCGTCGAGCAGCCGATGTAGCGCACCTTGCCAGCGCGCACCAGGTCGTTCAGCGCGCCGAGCGTTTCCTCGGGCGGCGTGTCGGGGTCGGGCCGGTGCACCTGGTACAGGTCGATATGGTCGGCCTGCAGGCGCCGCAGCGAGTCGTCGCAGGCTCGCAGGATGTGCTGGCGTGAGCCGCCGCGATCGTTTGGGCCAGGCCCGACCGCGAAGAACACCTTGGTGGCCAGAAAGATCCGGTCGCGCCAGCCGTGCTCGCGGATGATCCGGCCGAGCATGCGCTCGCTCTCGCCCTCGTTGTAGCTGTTGGCCGTGTCGATCAGGTTGACGCCGGCGTCGAGCGCGCGCGACAGGATGCGCGCGGCCTCGGCCTCGGGCGTAGGGTTGCCGAAGTTGAGCGTGCCGATCGCCAGCGGCGCCACGCGCGCGCCGGCCTGGCCCAGGCGTCGGTAGTTCATTGGCATCCTTTCCGTGCCGTGCGCTCGCGCAATCGGCCGATTCGCAGTATACTTGCCGAAGCTCAGTATAGCCGCAATTGAGAAACTCGTGATCGCCGAGCTGCGCGTATGCCGGCGTGCCAAGCCGGCGCGCCAGGCCGCAAACCACGGCAGCTAGGCGCTCGCTTTGTTGAAACGCAATGGTTGACATCCAGACACTTCGCCAGGTTCCGCTGTTTGCCGAGCTGCCGGACGCCGAGCTGGCGCGTATTGCCGTGCAGCAGCTCGAGCGCTTTCCGGCCGGCACGCTGATCTTTCGCGAGGGCGATGTTGGCGAGCGCTTCTACGTGGTGCTCGAGGGCCAGATCGCGATCATCAAGGCGATCGAAACCGAAGACGAGCGCTGGGTAGGCACGCGCGGCCCCGGCGAGTTCGTCGGCGAGATGAGCCTGATCAACCAGGACGGCCTACGCACCGCAAGCGTGCGCGTGGTCGAAGATGCGCGCCTGCTGGTGCTGACGCGCGCCGACTTCGACACGCTGATGCATCGCCATCCGGCGCTGGCGTTCACTATGCTCAGCGTACTGAGCATGCGGCTACGCAGCTCGCAAGACGCGGCGCTGCTCGAGCTGCACGAGAAGAATCAGCGGCTCTCGCAGGCGTATGCCGAGCTCAAAGCGGCGCAGGCGCGGATCATCGAGCAGGAAACCCTGGCGCGCGAGCTGCAGCTTGCCCGCGAGATCCAGCGCAACATGCTGCCCACCCAGCTGCCGCGCCTGCCCGGGCTCGACCTCGGCGCCTGCATGATCCCGGCGCGCTCGGTTGGCGGCGATTTCTACGACGTGCTCGTGCTCGACGACGACCAGATCGGCCTGGTGATCGGCGATGTCTCGGGCAAGGGCGTGCCGGCCGCGCTGTTCATGGCGCTGACGTGCAGCCTGCTGCGCGCCGAGTCCAGGCGCGGCACCACGCCCGAGGCCGCGCTGCAGGCGGTGAATCGCCAGCTGCTGACCTACCCGACCCACAGCATGTTCGTGACGGTGCTGTACGGCATTCTGCGCCGCTCGACCGGCGAGTTCGCGTATGTGCGCGCCGGGCACGAGCTGCCGCTGCTGCTTGCCGCCGACGGCGCCGATTGCTCGCCGCAGCGCCGGCCCGGCCAGCCGCTCGGCCTGTTCGACAACTGCCTGCTCGATATTCAGTCGCTGGTGCTGCCGGCCGGCGGCACGCTGCTGCTGTACACCGACGGCCTGAACGAAGCGATGACCGCCGAGTACGAGCAGTTCGGCCGCGAGGGCGTGCTGGCAACGGCATGCGCGGCGCTTGACACCAGCGCGCAGGCGCTGTGCGACCAGCTCGTGGCCGCCGCTAACGCGCACAGCGCCGGCATGCCCCAGCACGACGATATTACCCTGCTGGCGCTGCGCGCGCGCCACTAGCCCTGCCGCCAAGGATCTACTTGCGCCACTGGTTGGCGCGCTGGTTTTGCTCGGCCAGCCGCGCAGTTTCGGCCACGCGCCTGGCGCGGGTTTCGGCGGTTTTGGCGCTGGCGATCCACTCCAGAATGCCGCGCTTGGCCGAGCGCGGGAACGCCGCGAAGTTCGCCGTGGCTGCCGGGTAGCCCGCCAGCGCCTCGGCCAGGTCAGGCGGAACCTCCAGCGCCTCAACTGCGTCGAGCGCGGCCCACGAGCCATCGGCCTGCGCCGCGCGGATCTTGGCCATGCCCGCCTCGGCCATGCGCCCCGCCGCGATCAGGCGCGCCACTCGCTCTTTGTTGGGCTTCGACCAGCCGGTGCCGGCTTTGCGCGGCGCGAACCACAGCATCGCGCGCTCGTCGTCGAGCTTGTTTGGCCGGCTGTCGACCCATCCAAAGCACAGGGCTTCTTCCACCGCTTCGTCGTACTCGATGCGCGGCTTGCCGGTGGCCTTCTTGTAGCTGATCAGCCACACTCCCTCGCCGCGCGTATGGTTGGCTTCGAGCCAGGCCCGCCATTCGCCACGCGTCAGCGGGTGAGTCGCGTTTTCGGGTTCAATCGACATAATAATTTCGCTCTCACGGCACCTTCTAGTAGCCAGCGAGCTTTTCTCGCCAGCTAGACGCCTACCTTTAGGACGACCTTCCCAGCACTGGCGTTCGATTCGACATAACGATGAGCATCGGCGGCGTCGGCCAGGTCGAACGTACGGTCGATCACCGGCCGCAGCTCGCCGCTGGCGAAGCGCGGCAGCGCGAACTCGGCGAACGCGCGCGTCAGCGCGACCTTCTGGTCGAGCGGGGTGCGCCGCAGCGTTGTGCCGGCCACCGTCAGCGACTTGCCGAGGATCGCGCCGATGTCGAGCGCGCCGCGCGAGCCGCCCAGAAAGCCGATCAGCATCAGCCGGCCGTACGGCGCCAGCGCGGCCATGTTCGCCTCCCAGTACGGCGCGCCCACGAAGTCGAGCACCAGGTTTGCGCCCTGGCCGCCGCTGGCTTCGGCCACGCGCTCGGCGAACGCCTCGGTTTTGTAGTTGATCGCCAGCTCGGC
>CALLYN010000886.1 GCA_937858455.1 uncultured Kouleothrix sp. | reverse complement strand
CGCGCCCGGCAGCAGCGGCTGCTCACCGCTGAGCGCCGACTTAACCGCGCGGCGGTGCGCCAGCGCGGCGGCGCGATCGAGCGGGCGGCCGATCAGGCCCTCGAGGTGCGCCAGCGGGTCGAAGCCGTGACTCGTGCCAAGCGCGTGCTGATACAGATCGAGTGAAAGGTCGTGGCCGTGCTCGGCGTAGATCACCCGCCAGCTTTCGAACGCGGGTGTCTCGGTGTCGACCAGCAGGCCGTCGAAGTCGAAGATCAATGCCTGGATCATAAATGCCGCCCCATACAGTGTGTCTTCTGAAAGCATCCGCATTATACCAACGTTGCCGCGCGCTAAAGTCTATTATGCGCGTGGCGGCAGGCGCGGTAGAATGGGCGCGCGAGGCACCGAGGCCTGGCACACAAAGGAGGCCACTATGAAAACACACCAGCCGCCCAACCCAACCATGCACCCCGAGTCGCTGATGATGCGCCACGGCTACGACCCAACGCTGGCGTCGCACAGCGTCAAGCCGCCGATCTACATGACCTCGACATTTTCGTTCCCTAGCGCCGAGGTTGGCAAAGCCTACGGCGAGGTAATCAACAACCTGCGCCCGCAGCAGCCCGACGAAGATTTCAGCAATACCTACATCTACAGCCGCGAAACCAACCCGAACCTCGAGATTCTCGAGCGCCGGCTGTGCGTGTGGGACGGCGCCGAGGATTGCGCGGTGTTTGAAAGCGGCATGGCCGCGATCGGCTTTACGCTGCTGCAGTTTCTCAGCCCCGGCGATGTGCTGCTGCACGGCGAGCCGAGCTACGGCTGCACCGACTACTTCACCAAGCGCATTCTGACGCGCTTTGGCATCCGGCCCGTCGGCTTCCGCCTGCTCGACGGCGAAGCCGGCATCGCGGCCGCGCTGCGCGACCCGGCAGTGGCCGCGCACCTCAAAATGATCTATATCGAGACGCCCTGCAACCCCAGCAACGCCATGGCCGACATCGGCTACTGCGCCCAGGTGGCACGCGCGCACTCGACGGCCGACCGCCAGGTGCTACTCGCCGTCGACAACACGTTTCTCGGGCCGCTGTTCCAGCGCCCACTGGCGCACGGCGCCGACCTCGTGCTGTACTCAGCAACCAAATACATCGGCGGGCACAGCGACGTGATCGCCGGGGCGTGCCTGGGCCGCGCCGAGCTGATCGGGCAGGTGAAGCTCATGCGCGGCATGCTTGGCGGCATGCCCAGCCCGCACACCGCCTGGCTGCTGACGCGCAGCCTGGAAACGCTGAAGTTGCGCATGACCGCATCGATGGAGGGCGCGCGGCGCGTGGCCGATTTCCTGGCCGATCACCCCAAAGTCGAGCGCGTGTACTACCTCGGCCACCTGCGCGACGACGACCCGCAGTTTGCGATCTACCGCAAGCAATGCCTGGCGCCAGGCGGCATGATCTCGTTCGACGTTCGCGGCGGCGAAGAGCAGGCGTTTCGCTTTCTGAACGCGCTGCGCCTGTTTCACCTGGCGGTAAGCCTTGGCGGCAACGAGTCGCTGGCCGAGCACCCGGCCACGCTTACGCATGCCGAGGTCGACCTTGAAGATCGGCTGGATGGGGGCATTACCAGTAGCATGATCCGGCTTTCGATCGGCATCGAGCACCCCGAGGACCTGATCGCCGACCTGCGGCAGGCGCTCGACGCGGTGCTATAGGCTGGCTTGGGGCAGCGACAAAGACACGCGGGTATACGCGCCGGGCTGGCTTTCGGCCACCAGCGTGCCGCCGACCACGGCCATGAGCGTGGAGTGCAGGCTCAGGCCGTGGCCGCTGCCCTGCGCCACCGTGGCAGCGCCCATGCCCACGCCGTCGTCCTCGATCGCCAGCTCGAGGCCACTGCGCCACGCCACCGACACCGCCAGGTGCAGCGGGCGGGCGGCGTCGCCGTCGCGGCCGTAGCGTGCGGCGTTGCGCGCCACCTCGCGCGCGGCGTAGAACAGCCCCTCGGCGG
>CALLYN010000885.1 GCA_937858455.1 uncultured Kouleothrix sp. | reverse complement strand
GCCTTCGCCGAGCGGCGCGCGCAGCTCGTAGCCTTTGATCGTCTGCTCAATACCCGCGTCGATCATATCTCCTCCAGGCCCGCACGTCTTCTTGCGCCCCGAAGACTCCAGGCGATAATGCATGTTTCATTTGACTTGACGCAGCGGCGCGATAGGCCGCACCCGTACAGTGGCAAGCTAGAATCCTCTGCATTGAAGCATGCCGATTCTTGCAATATATACAAGTGAACGTTGTGAGTAGTGATTTTGCACGTATCGGCCTCTCGCGGCGGGCGAGCTATGGCCGCTGAGCGCCGCCGCCGGCTCTTTCCGGGCAGCAGCAGGCGCCACTAGGCAGCAATGGTGTCGGGTAAGCGCACGGCGATGATACACGATCTGCGGCGAATAATCTAGTGTTTCGGGGCCGGGGCAGCGCGGGATGCGCTGTGCCACAGCGCCGAGCACGCGCGCAGACGGCAGTTTCGGGCGGCGGCGGCACCGTGCCGCGCAAGCTACGAGCGCGCATCGTAAACACCTACGCGGATGAAACTTTACACATCGTCGTCGTTTCAGTACTTCTTTCCTAGTTATATGGCTTGATCAGTGTGATAGAATAGGCCAACAGTAGACCCCATAATAGTATTATTCTCTGACGTTTGCATCAGGAGAGGAGCGTCCTCATGATCCGCACCCGCCGCACTCTTGCCTGGTCGCTCATTCTTGCGCTGCTATGCGCATCGCTCACGATCGCTCAGCGACCACCGAGCGCGCGTGCGGCCGCCAACACCTATGTCGTCGACAACGCCAGCGACACCGACCTCACCGGCGCGGCGTGCAACAGCGGCGTCGCCGACGACTGCTCGCTGCGCCAGGCGATCAAGCTTGCGAACGCCGACAGCGGCTCGAGCGAGATCGACTTCGACATCCCGGCCGACGAGAACAACCCGCTGTACGGCTACAACCAGTCTACCGGCCGCTGGACGATCGTGCCGCAAAGCTCGCTGCCAGCGCTGAGCGCGGGCAGCACCACGATCAAGGGCCGCAACGACAACGCCGTCGGCACGCCGCGCATCGTGATCGACGGCTCGGGCCTGGCTGGCGGCGGCGTAGGGATCCGGCTCAACTCCTCGAGCAACGTCATTTTGAACCTGATCATCGGCGGGTTTGGCGGATCGTCGACGGCCGGCATTGGCATCCGTATCGACGGCCCGAACACGGCCAACAACCAGGTATACGGCAACTACATCGGCAACTTCCCAGGCGGGGCCACGCTGCCGAACGCCTACGCCGGCGTGCAGATCGACAACAACGCCCACGACAACACGATCGGCATCGGCAGCAGCCCCGGCGAGCGCAATGTGATCGCCGGCAACAGCGGCGACGGCATCCGGCTGCAAAATGCGGCGAACAACAAGATCTACGGCAACTACATCGGCCTGGGCCTGAACGCAAACTTCAGCACCATGCTGCTGCCGAACAGCGCCAATGGTATTGAGATCATCGACAGCAGCGGCAACCAGGTAGGCGGTATCCAGAGCACGCAGCGCAATGTCGTATCGGGCAACGCCGGCGACGGGATTGTGCTGACGGGCGACGCCTCGGCGAACAACCAGATCGCCGGCAACTACATCGGCACCAACGAGATCGGCTCGACCGACCAGGGCAACAGCGGCAACGGCGTGCGCATCGCCAGCGGCGCGAACAACAACGCCGTGTTCGGCAGCGCTGGCGTCAGCACCGTGATCAGCGGCAACGGCGGCTACGGCGTGCTGCTCACCGACGCGAACACCAGTGGCAACCAGGTGTACAACGCCTACATCGGCATCAGCGCCGGCGGCAGCACCGCGCGGCCGAACGACCAGGGCGGCGTGTTTGTGCGCGACAACGCCAGCAACAACCGCATCGGCCTGCCCGGCCAGGGCAACACGATCGCCGGCAACACCGGCTATGGCGTGGCATTCGGCCGCACGGCTGCGGGCTACACCGCGATCTACTCGAACACCGTAGCCGGCAACCTGATCGGCCTGAGCGCGCTTGGCACCAGCGTTGTGAGCAACACGCTCGGCGGCGTGCTGATCGGCAGCGGCGCCAACTACACCACGATCGGCGGCAGCATTGCCTCGGCACAGAATGTGATCGCCGGCAACAACGGCCCAGGCGTCAGCATTGGCGGGTCGTCGGTGTTCAGCAACACCGTGGCCGGCAATATCATCGGCCTGCGGCGCGGCGCGGCCAACGGCCCGTTCACCAGCGCGGCCGGCAACGCCGGCGATGGCGTGCTGATCAACAACGGCGCACAGTACACCCGCGTGGGCGGCAGCAGCGCCGAGGCCAACACGATCGGCGCGAACACCGGCAGCGGCGTGCACGTGGCCGGCGCCACCACCAAGCCGACTACGATCAAAGCGAACTATATTGGCGTGGCCTTCAGCGCGAACGCATATACCGCCGCCGGCAATGCCGGCGACGGCGTGCTGGCCGACAATGGCGCGCAGCAGGTGGCGATCCTGAACAATGCGATCTCGCGCAATAGCGGCAAAGGCATCGCGCTCTCGCCGAACATCGCGGCGCCTGGCGGCAGCGCGGCCAACCCGAACCACGATATCGACCCACCGACGCATATTCGCCTGAACCAGAACGGCCAGCTGACCGGCCAGGTCGGCACCAAGGGCACCACCGACGCCTGCGTCACGCCCTGCACCATTCAGGTATTCACGGCCGACCCGAGCGCGCTCGACGGCCAGGGGCGCAGCTTCGTGGGCCAGCAGATCAGCTCGAACGGCTACTTCACCTTTACGCTCGCCAGCCTGCCCGGCCAGATCGCGCTGACCGCCACCGACAAAAACGGCAACACCTCGGAGTTCGCCGGGCTGACCACCCAGATCGGGCCGATCGACCTGCTCGACGCCGTGCCGAACGCCCAGAACGCCATCCCCGGCCAGGTAGTAACCTACACGCACCAGCTTGTCAATAATGGCTCGATCGACCTGGTCGACCTCAAGGTGAACGCGGTGTCGTCGCGCAAGCTGGCGGTGAAGACCGTGCCGCCGATCGGCACGCAATTCGCGCTGGCCGCCGGCCAGACCAAGCTGGTGACGGTGACGGTGACGCTGCCGCTCGGCCCCGACAAGCGCGTGCTGGCCGGCCCGCCGCCCGACGTCACCACGGTGAGCGTCAGCTCGACCAAGTACGTCACGGTGACCGACAGCGTGACCGACACCACCACGATCCTGCCGAAGTTCTTGCTCGACGTGACGCCCAAGACGCGCACCGGGCTAGGCGCGCCCGACTCGCCCAGCAGCATCGTGCGCTATGTGCACAAGCTCACGAACAATGGCAATGTCACGCGCACCGTCAACGTGCAGATCCGCACGGTGCGCGGCTGGCAGACCGAGGTGAACACTGACACGATCACGCTCGAGCCGGGCGACGACAAGGCCAAATTCCTGACGGTGAGCGTTACGATACCCTCGGGCACGCTGCAGGGCACCACCGAGACAACCTATGTCGACCTGAGCGTGCCGGACGAGCCATCGCAGAACCAGACGATCACCGACACCACGGTAGCCGACCTGACATCGAACGCGCTGCTGACGCACGACGGCGATGTCGACGGCGAGGCCGGCGCGGGCCAGAAGGCCACATTCTTCTACATCGTGGAGAACCGCAGCAACGGGCCGGCCACCTTCTCGCTCGAAGGATCGGGCGCGCTGGGCAGCAAGGTCACCTTCCGCCGCACCGACGGCGGCAGCTTTGGCGCGAACTACTCGTTCACCGTCGGCAACACGCCGGGCGCGAACACCATTCGCTTCGCGATGGAGGTGACGCTCGAACCCAAGCTGACGATCGGCACGACCGAAACCGTGACAGTGCTGCTGCTCGACAACCAGAGCCGCATCCGGCAAGCCGCGCAGAACCGCATCCTGATCAACAAGAACGAGATTGCGCCGCGGCAGTACATACCAATCGCATCGAGCTAGAGCGCCGCTAGGAAATCCGTGCCTCCGCGCGAACCGACACGCAGAGCGAGCCTGCGGTTGGCGCGGGGGCGCGGTGCAATCAGGTGCTGCCGCTGGCACACCAAAGGAGGAGCGCCGTGTCGCTTGTGTTCCGCCGCTTCGGCCTGCTGGCCGCTCTGGCGCTGCTGGCCGCGTTCGCGCCGATCGCCGGGCCGGCCGCCGCCGCCGGGCCGTACATCGTCACCAAAACCGCCGACACCAACGGCACGTGCGCCTCGGGCAGCAACTGCTCGCTGCGCGAGGCGATCAGCGCCGCCAATGCCGCGCCCGGCGAGATCCAGTTCAACATCCCGACCAACGACGCGGGCTACCAGGCGGCCGGGGGCTACTGGCGCATCACCGTGCAGGGCTCGGCGCTGCCCGCGCTGAGCGGCGGCGGCATCACGATCAACGGGTTGGGCGGCGATGGCAAGCCCAAGATCGAGATCAGCGGCGGCGGCGTGCTGGGGCGCCAGGGCCTGCTGATCACCTCGGCGAACAACACCGTCAAGGGCCTGATCATCAACAGCTTTATCGCCACGCCGCAGGGCGGCTATGGCATCTGGCTCAGCGGCGCCGCCGCCACCGGCAATACCATCACCCAGAACTACATTGGCACGAATGGCACCGGCAGCGCTGCGGCCGGCGGCAACGCCAGCAACAACACCGGCGGCGGCGTGGCGCTGCAGTTCGGCGCCAGCAATAACACGATCGACAATAATACGATCTCGGGCAATGGCGGCTACGGCGTGTACCTGTTCACGTCGGTGTTCTTCAGCACCACCGACCGGCAGACCGCCAACGTCATCAAGAACAACCGCATCGGCGTGAGCGCCGACGGCAGCTCGGCGATCGGCAACCGCAGCAGCGGCGTGTACGTAGGCGACAACTCGCCGGACACTCAGGTGGGGCCGGGGAATGTGATCAGCGGCAATGGCGCGGCCGGCGCCGACACCGTGTTTGGCGTGAACGTGGGCGGCTACCAGGGCAGCGACACCACCTACCTGAGCGGCACGCGCGTGATCGGCAACCGGATCGGCACAAACGCGGCAGGCACGGCTGCGCTGCCCAACGCCGGCGGCGGCGTGCTCGTCACTTCCTCCGACGCGACGGTGATCGGCGGGCCGAGCGGCAACCCGGCCACGCCCGGCGGCGATGGCAACCTGATCTCGGGCAACACCAACAGCGGCGTGCTGGTGAAAGACTCGCCGGCGTTTGGCTCGGGCACTACCAATATTCAGATCGAGAATAACTGGATCGGCCTCAACGCCAGCGGCACCGGCGCGCTGCCGAACACCGACGCGGGCGTGTACCTCTCGACCAGCGCGAATACGATCAAGATCGGGCCGAACAACAGCATCAGCGGCAACGCCACCGACGGCGTGCTGATCGAGGCCGAGGCCAACCGCAGCGGGCAGCCGGCGGTGCCGAACGCGCGCCAGGTGCGGCAGAATACGATCACCGGCAACTACATCGGCACCGACGCCAGCGGCAACGCGGCTGTGCCGAACGGGCGCTACGGCATACAGCTGCTCGGCGGCACGTTCGCGAACGTGCTCAGCAACAACCGCATCGCCAACAACCCCACCGGCGGCGTCTACCTGGCCGCCGACGCCGGCACGCCGCCGGCCGCGCCCACGCAGAACAAGATCAGCGGCAATACGATCAAGGCCAATGGCGCGGTGGGCATTACGCTCACGGCCGGCAGCAACAACAATATCGTCGGCCAGAGCGACGCGGGCGCCGGCAATACGATCGAAAGCCACAGCAGCAGCGGCGTCGAGATCCAGAGCAGCGGCAACACGCTGAAGGCCAACGAGGTGCGCCTGAACCAGATCGGCATCACGATCAACGGCGCGGCGAATAATACGATCGGCGGCGCCACGGCGGCCGAGGGCAACGTGCTGCACAACAACACGCTGCACGGCATCTTCATCAACGGCTCTGGCGCCACCGGCAACCGCGTCAGCCACACCACGACCTACGCCAATGGCGGCAAGGGCATCGCGCTCGCGAGCGGCGGCAACGCGCCGATCGTAGGCGCGACGATCAGCGCCACGCCGCCGTCGAGCGGCTTCACGCTCAGCGGCACGGTGAGCGGCTGCGCCGCGCCGGGCTGCACCGTCGAGATCTTCACCGACGACAGCCCGCCAGGCGACGAAGGGCCGGCGTTCCTGGCCAGCACGCAGCCGGGCAACGGCGGCGCCTTCAGCGTCGACATCAGCGGCTGCAAGCACTACCTGATCTTTACGCTCAGCGATGCCGCCAACAACACCTCGGAGTTCATCGGCGCCACCGGCACTATCGCGCAGTGCGTGCCGTCGGCGCCGGGCGTGCAGATCACGACTGCCGACCCGCAGCCGCCGCGCAGCGTGTCGCCGGGCGCCACGACGATCTACACCCACACCGTGACGAATATCGGCAGCGGCACGGGCGCAGTGACGGTTGATCTCAGCCAGTCGCCCAACAGCTGGGCCACGCTGATCAACAACGACTGCGCCGGCAAGACGCTCGCGCCGCAGGCCAGCTGCACTTTCGCGCTGCAGGTGAGCGTGCCGGCGAACGCGCAGGCCGGCGACTTCAACCAGAGCACGATCACCGTATCGATCGGCGCCGCCAGCAAGCAGCAGGTCGACCGCACCAATGTGCTCTCGCAGGCCGGGCTGACGTTCACGCCCTACCCAACCCCCGGCTCGAACGCCAAGACCACCGTGCCGGGCCAGCCGGTGAGCTACCAGCACCAGCTGACCAACACCGGCAACGGCCCCGACAGCTTCACCATCATCGCCGCGCCGCCGGCCGGCTGGGGCTACGCGCTCGCGCCCACGAGCGTGAGCAACCTGCAGCCCAATGCCTCGGCGCTCGTCACGCTGGTGCTGACGCCAACCAACGGCATCAGCAGCCCGCCCGACTACGAGGCGACGGTGACGGCAAGCTCGGTGGCGAACCCAAGCGCGTCGGCCAGCATCACCGACACCACGACGATCACCTCGTCGGCGGTGCCCGAGATCACTGGCAGCCTGGTGACGCCGCCGAGCGTCGACCCTGGCGCGCAGGTAGATGTGGCCTACACCGTGAAGAATGCCGGTAACCTGAGCGGCACGTTCGATCTGCAGCTCGCGCCGCCGGCCGGCTGGAGCGTGCTGGTGCCGATCTCGAGCACGGTGGCGCTCACGACCGGCGCGAGCATTGTGGTAAGCGCCACGCTGCAGGTGCCGCAGGGCGCGCTGGGCGGCGCGTACCCGGTGAAGCTCACCGCGACCGACCAGGCCAACCCCGGCGCGAGCGCCAGCCTGGCGGCGATCGTAAACGTGAACAAGCGGGCCGCGCTGACGCTCGGCCCCGACATCGACGACCCGACCCCGCGCGCGCCGGGCCAGGTGGTGACGTACACCGCGACGCTGCAGAACGCCGGCAACTTCACCGACACCGTAAGCCTGGCGGCGAGCAGCTCGCGCGGCTGGCCGCTGCAGATCACGCCATCGGCGCCGGCGGTCGGCCCCGGCGCGAGCCAGCCGATCACGATCGCGCTGAGCATCCCGCCGGGCCAGCCCGCGCTGCCGGCCAATATCGCCACGATCACCGCCACCTCGTCGCTGCCGGCAGTGCAGGCGAGCATGCAGATCACCACGACGCTGGCGGCGGTGGCGGCGGCCGACCTGACGCCCGACACGCAGACGCAGCAGCTGATCGACACCAAGCCGGTGACGTTCAGCTTCACGCTGCGCAACACCGGCAGCATCACGCAATCGTACGCGCTCGACGCGGCGAACGTGCCGGCCGGCTGGCAGAGCACGCTCGCGCCAACCGAAACCCAGGTGCTTCAGCCAAACGAGACCGTGAGCGTAACTCTGGTGCTGAGCGCGCCGGCCGGCCAGCCGAACGGCCAGCAGTTCACCATTCTGGTGAACGCCAGCTGCCGCGAGAATAGCTGCGGTGGCGACAGCGCGCAGGCGATCGTGCGAACCGGGCCACCGGTGCAGATCGGCGGCACCTGCGACGTATCGGCACGGCCGGGCGCAACCGTGACCTGCCTGCACCAGCTGACCAACAGCAGCGGCGTGACCGACACCTTCGTGCTCACGCCGATCTCGCTGCTGGGCTGGCGCGCCACGCTCTCGCCGCAGATCGTGGTGCTAGGGCCGGGCGCCACGCGCAGCTTCACCGCCACCACCACTGTGCCGCCGGCCACGGCGGCCGGGGTGGCCGAGCGCCTGAAGATCAGCGCGAAGTCGACGGGGGCGCCCGGCACG
This sequence comes from uncultured Kouleothrix sp., assembly GCA_937858455.1. Lineage (GTDB taxonomy): Bacteria > Chloroflexota > Chloroflexia > Chloroflexales > Roseiflexaceae > Kouleothrix. The sequence continues at coordinate 3,144 of CALLYN010000885.1, read as the reverse complement.
GTGCGCGAGGTGGTCGACACGATCACCGTGCTGCAGTTCGCGCGGCTGAGCTTTGTGGCCAGCCAGGGCCGGCCGCTGGTGCCGGGGCAGACGCTGACCTTCCGGCACCAGCTGGTGAACACCGGCAACAACAACGACGCGTTCACGATCACCACCACCCAGCAGCTCAACTGGAACGTGACCGTAACGCCGACGACCACGGCCGCGCTGGCGCCGGGCTTCACCTACCCGGTGACGGTGATCGTGGAGGTGCCGAACGGCACCGCAGTGACAACCGTCAACAGCATCACAGTGCGCGCCACGTCGGTATTTTCGCCCACCGTGTACGACGAAGTTGTCGATATCGTCGGGGTGCAGCGCGCGCCCTCGACGCTGATGTATTTCCCGATCGCGCAGCAGTAGCGCGCGAGACTCGATATATTTAGCTGGCAGGCTCGGTACTCTGTAAACAACGTTACCTTGTATTTCATTGGCATGTTGTGCGAAGCGAACCATCTCGATGCGGAATCGGCGATGTTCCATCGAGATGGTTCGCTGCGATCACCATGACACTGATATGCGAGGAAACCTCGTTGACTGAGTACTCAGCCTTCGGATGCAGAAGCAAGAATGAAGATACTACTGCTGCACGGCCCAAACCTGAACATGCTCGGCCGGCGCGAGCCGGCGATCTACGGCCACACCACGCTGGCGCAGATCGACGCGGCGGTGCGCGAGCGTGCCGAGTCGGCCGGCGCCACGCTGCTGGCGCTGCAATCGAACCACGAGGGCGCGCTGATCGACTTCATCCAGGCCGAGGGCTGGGATGCCGACGGGGTTATCATCAACCCCGGCGCGCTGACGCACTATGGGCTGGCGCTGCGCGACGCGCTGGCGAGCCTGAGCGCGCCGATCGTCGAGGTGCACCTGTCGAACGTGTATAAGCGCGAGGCATTCAGGCACACCTCGGTGGTGGCGCCAGTGGCCAGCGGCCAGATCGCCGGGCTGGGCTGGCGCGGCTACCTGCTGGCGCTGGAGTGGCTGCTGGCCGAGCGCTAGGCCGGCACCAGCGCGCGCGCGGCCCAATCGCCGAACTGCTCGTCCGGCGCGCGCTCGCGCCGCCACTGGTCGAGCGCTTCGGCAAGCACGTCGGCCAGCACATTGGCGCGCACATTCTCGCGGTACAGCCGGGCCAGGCGCGTGCCGGCGAAGCTGCCGCCGACGTACACATTGTACAGGTTCAGGCTGCGGCCGACGATGCCGATCTCGGCTGTGGGCGGGCGCGAGCAGGCATTCGGGCAGCCGCTCATGCGGATCCACACGCGCTCGCCGCCGTAGCCGCGCTGCTCAAGCTCGCCGATCAGGTCGGGCAGGTAGCGCTCGCTCTCGGCCACCGCCAGCCCGCAGGTGGGCATGGCCGGGCAGGCCATGGCGTAGCGCCGCAGCGCGCTCAGCGGGTCGCAGCCGATCAGCAGGCCGTAGGCGCTGAGCATTGCGTCGACGCGCGCCTTCTGCGCCGGCTCGATATTCGCCAGGATCAGGTTCTGCTGCGCTGTCAGGCGGATCTCGGGCCGCGCCTTCTCGATCACCGCGCGCAGCCCGGCCTTCAGCTGCTCTTTGATGCGCCCGTTCTCGACCCACACGCCCACCAGCCAGCGGCCGTCGGCCTGGCGCTGCCAGCCCAGGTGATCGTGCGCCTGGTACTGCGGCACGTCGGCGGGCGGCGCTAGCGGCGCGCCCAGGCGCGCGGCCAGCTCGTCGCGGAACCACTGCACGCCGCGCTCTTCGAGCACATACTTCAGGCGCGCATGGCGGCGGTTGGTGCGGTCGCCCTCGTCGCGGTAGATCGCCGAGGCGGCCTCGATCGCGCGCATGGCGTCGGCGGGCGCGAGAAAGCCAACGCGATCGGCCAGGCGCGGGAAGGTTTCGGCCTTGCCGTGGGTGCTGCCCAGGCCGCCGCCGGCCAGCAAATTAAAGCCGCGCAGCGCGCCGTCGGCCGCCAGCACCGCTTCGAGCGCCAGGTCGTGGGTGAAAATATCGACGCAGTTATCGTGCGGTAGGCCGATCGCCATCTTGTGCTTGCGCGGCATGTAGGTGGGGCCGTAGAACGCCTCGTCGCGCTTCGGCTGCACCTGCACGCGCGTACCGTCGACCAGCACTTTTTCGCCGTCGAGCCAGAACTCGTAGTATGCCGTCGACTCGGGCATGAAGCGGTCGCTGATCTGTCTGGCCAGCGCCTGGTAGTCGTAGCTGTGGCCGGGCAGCAGGTCGGCCACCGGGCAGGCCATGAAGTTGCGCGCTACGTCGCCGCAGCCGCCGTAGGTGGTAACCCAGCGCTCGTTCAGGGCCTTGATCAGCGGCTTCATGTTCGCCTTACCGACGCCGTGGAACTGGAAATCCTGGCGCGTGGTGATGCGCAGGGTGTTGTTGGCGTATGCCGAGGCCAGCTCGTCGGCCAGCAGGTACTGCTCGGCGGTGAGGCGACCGCCGGGGAACTTGGTGCGCACCATAAACGACCAGGCGCGGCCGAGGCCCTGCTGCTTGCGCTCGCGGCGGCTGTCGCGATCGTCCTGCTGGTACGAGCCGTGGAACTTCAGCAGCTGGTGGGCATCTTCCGAAATATGATCGGTCGACAGGTCGGCCAGCTCGTCGAGCAGGAAACCGCCCAGGCCGTCGCTGATCTGCTTCAGGTGCTCGACGTGCGCGAGCGGTTTTGAAGACTCAGGCTGAGAATCGACAGACATCGTCATCTCCATGTTTCACTGTAGCTATTCACCACCAAGGCACCAAGACACCAAGAATAGAAACATACATAGGAGCTACGCACGTGCGTGATTCGGCTTCCTCACGGTACGAGATTGAGCCTGCGACAGCATGGTACGTGTTGCTCTTCTGTGTGCGATTTCCCACGCTCCGCGCAGAAAACCGCACACGATACGGAGCATGGTACCGCGCTGCCGAAGGCGGAAGGCGCCAACTGCGTAGGTCCTAATAAACCTTGGAGCCTTGGTGTCTTGGTGGTTCCAAAATCTACAGGTAGCCCAGCTCGCGCAGCGCCGCCAGAATGCGCCCGGCGCTCGCTTCGGGTGTTTCCTGGTCGGTATGCACCACCAGCTCGGGATCGATCGGCGGCTCGTAGGGGTCGTCGATGCCGGTGAAGCCCTT
>CALLYN010000884.1 GCA_937858455.1 uncultured Kouleothrix sp. | reverse complement strand
GGAAGGCCAGATTGCCCACGTACAAACGCGTGTTGCTCACGGAACGTCTCTCAAACTCTCGCGGCCTATCAGATTCGCTGTGGGCGGCTCGGCACGCCCATCAAACCCCCCGCCGCGCACGACGACCGCGCCGGATTGCGTCTTCAGCTTCTCCGCAATTTTTCCAACGAGCGCGATCACCTTTGCGTCCGGCTGCGCCGAACCGATCGCAAACATGCTAAAGGCCGCATCATCCATCAAGCTGATCAACACGCCTTCGCTTGTCGCCTGCGCCTGAATGTGCGGGCCGGAGTGTTCGCCCCGCTCCGACCGCGTCGCATTCATGATGTCATTCGCCAGTTTCTCCGCCGCGCTTTTCGATGTCGGCTGTGTGCGCTCGGCTGGCGCCGAGGGCGCCGATGGCGCGATGGTTTGCGCAGACGACGCCTCTCGTGAAGGTTCCTGTCGTGAGGCTTCCTGACGCGACGGCGCGAACGGATTGGCGAACCCGTCAGCGCGCGCGTTCTCGCGTTTCGCCTTCTCGTCCCTGGCGACGATGGCGTCGAGGGATTCCGATGGATTGGCGATGAGCGCGGCCTCGCTTTCTGCCGCGTTTCTCTGAGCAGTGCCGGGAGGCGGCGCCGGCGCGGCGGTCCCGCCTTCGCCTTTGTCGCTGCCCGGCCCACTCGCGTCGCCAGCGACATTCTTCTCCTTATCGTCGCGGATGCCCTTCTTCGATCGCGACAGGTCTTCCAGTTTCACGGGATTGAAGTAGCGCGCGATCACCGTGCGCGTTTCCTTGTTTGTCGAATTGACGATCCAGAGAACCAGGAAAAACGCCATCATCGCGGTCATGAAATCCGCGAAGGCGATCTTCCATGCGCCACCATGATGCTCTTCCTCATGACCGCCGTGACGCTTGATGATCAATATATCGTTGCCGCCATCGCTCATGGTTCACTCCGCACGCATTGCCGCATTCAGTTCATCCGCCCAGGCGGAAAGACGAGTTTCGATCAGCGTCGATCCGCAACGCACGGCGACATCGACACTGTCTGAAATCTCGAAATGCGCGATCAGTCCGCGCGCCTCGCACCGAGATCGCAACGCCGCGACGAGATCGGCGGGCCCGCGGATATTGATGGTTGCCGGCTCCGCCCCGCTCATCAGGCGGTCGAGTCGTTCCAGAAGCGAACGCATCATCCGGTCTGCGGCGCAGCCGCCGATCAACGGCGTCAACATCGCCGTCAAACATCCGGACAATTCCGCGGCGAAGCTTTCCAGCCGTGTTTCGAAGAGAGCGGCCAGCCTCTCGCTTTCCTCATGGCTCCAGTGGGCGCGAGCTTCAGCCAGACGATTTCGGAAAATCTCTTCATTTTGAACAAGGCCATCCTCGTAATCGCGTCGTGCGGCGGCGCGGCCGAACGCTTCGCCCTCAGCCCGAGCCGTCTCCAAGGCGCTCGCAATCGCGGCGTCGCGTGTTTCATTCGTTGCATTCGATGAATCTTCGCGCTGCGCCGGAACGAATCGCGGCGCGTCGAAACGCGTCAAAAACTGCGAGATGGAGGCGCGCGCGCTCATGCCGCCTCGCTTTCGCGAATCCACTGCCGCAGCACGGCGACGGCGCGTTCCTCGTCGAGATCGATAATCTGCTCCAGCCGCTTCTGCGGCGATTGCGCTTTCGCGAGAGCCAGGGTTTCCGCAAGGCCAAGATCGCGCATCTCCATGCCAGGCGGAAGACCGGCCAAAACCTCAGCGCCCTCCGCCGTCAACAAAGGCGGCGCATCGGCAGCCTCAACCTGCGGCGGAGCGGCAAGCGATCGGGCCAGCGGACGCAAGCCGCCCCAGACGAGCAATCCCGTCGCCGCGACCGCGCCAAGCGCGAGCGCCGCCGCTCCAACCTGCCGCGCCAGCAATTCCAGCAGACCGGGGCCGGGCGTCGCCTCAAGCTCCTTGTTCGCCTCGCTGAAGTCGACGGCGGAAACCTTGACGAAATCGCCGCGTTCTTTCTTCACGCCGGCCGCGCTGGCGACGAGCAACTCGATCTCCGTCAACTGCGCCTGAACAGCCTCCGGCGTGGCTTTGTCGCCAAGCATCGCCTGCAGTCCGGCCCGATTGACAAGAACGGCGATCGAAATCGCCTCGATGGCGTAGCCGCTCGTGCTCGTCGCCACCGTCTTGGTCGACACCTCGTAATTCGTCAGTTCCTCGCGCCGCTGATTATCCTCGTTCGATTGCTTGCCGTCGCCTCGCGCTTTGTCCTGCGGAATATTGCGTTCGGTCGTTGTCGGCTGCTGAGAGGTCGAATTCTGCGCGACGTGATTTTCCTTGATGACGCGAACAGAACGCTCGACGCGTTGGTCCGGGTTGAAAACGGTCTCGCTGATCTGCTTCTTGTCCGTGTTCAGGCGCGCTGCGACGCTCGCCTGAAAGTTTTTCGCGCCGAGATAAGGCGTCAACGTCCGGCGCACCGCCTCCTGAATTTCACGTGAGGCCGTTCGCTCAAGCCCCATGATCTTGGCTGGCGCGCCATCCGCGGCGTCTCCGCCGGACGCAAGCAATTGCCCATCGACGTTCATCACGGTCACCTGATCGACGCTCATGCCAGGCACCGCAGCGGCGACCAGATGGCGGATCGCCTGCGCGCCGCTCGCTTCATCCGGCCCAGAGGCGCGAATGACGACCGATGCGGAAGGCGGCTGGCGCGCGCGGCGATACGAGCCCTCGTCCGCCATCACAATATGGACGCGCGCCGCCTTGACGCCACGCATCATCTGGATCGTGCGCGCAAGCTCGCCCTCGATCGCGCGCACGCGCGTCACTTCCTGCATGAAAGATGTCAGACCGAGCGAGCCAATCTTGTCGAAAAGCTCGTAGCCGCCGCTTGTCTGCGGCAGAGCCTTTTCAGCAAGCAGCATGCGCGCCTGCGCCGATTGCCCCTGGCGGCGCAGGGCCTGGCCCTTCACCAGCGAGCCGTGCGCCTCAGCCTCGGCGTTGCCGCAGGCGCGCGCCAGCTCGATCGCCTGCTCGGCCAGCAGGCGCGCCTGGTCATTTTTGCCCTGCAGGATCAGCGCCGAGCCGCGAAACGTCCACACGGTGCTCAGCGCGCGCTGGAGCGACTGCAGCGCCTCGGGCGATGGCGCGCTCGCGAGATGCGCGGCCAGGCGCTCGGCGGCGAGGCCGAATACGCGCGCCCATTCTTCGGAAGCGCCGGCCATGCGGTAGAACTGCGCGAAGCAAAAGGCCGCCAGGTACAGATCGTCGGCCTGCGCGTGATCGGCGGCCCAGGCCCACGCCTGGCGAATATTGTCGATCTCGTCTTCCAGCTCGGCAATCGCCTCGCGGGGCTCGTCGCGGGCAATGCGCCGCTCGCGCGCGGCCAGAAACTGCAGGTAATAATGGCTGTGCCGCGCCATCACCGCGCCGTATTCCTCGGCCGCCGCGAGCTGCTCGGCCGCAAACTGGCGCAGCAGCTCGTGGATCTCGTACGCCGCCGCGCTGGTCGATCGGCTTTCCACCCGGCGCAGCAGCGATTTGTGCATGAGGCTCGTGAGCGTGCGCAGCGTCGCGCCGGCCACCGCCTCGGCCGCCTCGCGGCTGAAGCTGCCGCGAAACACCGCCAGATGGCGCAAGACGCGCCGGTCGGCTTCGCTCAGCAGCCCCCACGACCACATGAACACCGCGCGCAGGCTGCGCTGGCGCGCCGGCACGCCCGGCCAGTCGGCCTCCAGAAAGCCGCGGTTCCGCTCGATCTCGGCGGCGATATCTTGCGGCGAGAGCATCGCGCTCCAGGCGGCCGCCAGCTCGAGTCCCAGCGGCATGCCCTGCACCAGCCGGCAGATGCGCAAAACCGCCGGCAGGTTCGCGTCGTGCAGCCTGAACGACGACTGGGTTCGCCGGGCGCTTTGCACAAACAAGCGCACCGCCGCCGAGTCGGCAACCTGGCTGTACGCCAGCCCTTCGACCTGATGCACATACTCGCCGTAGACCAGCAGCCGGGCGCGCGACGTCGCGATGATCTGTACGCGCGGCGCGGCCTGTATGATCTCGGCGACCAGCCCGGCACCCTCGGGCAGGTGCTCGAAGTTATCCAGAACAAGCAGCATGTGCTTGTCGCGCAGAACGTGCAGCACCGCCGCCCGCAGGTCGTTGGCCTGCGCGGCCATGCCTAGCGCATGGGCGATGGCGGCCGGAATCGCGTCGGCGGAGCTGAGCGGCGCGAGCGCGATAAAGAAAATGCCGTCGGCGTAGCGATCGAGGCTGGTGCGCGCCAGCTCGACGGCCAGCCGGGTTTTGCCCATCCCGCCGATGCCCAGCAGCGTCAGCAGGTGCAGGTCGGGCCGGCCTAGGATGCCTATAAGCGTGGCGATATCGTCTTCGCGCCCAACAAACGGGGTAAGGTGCATCGGCAGGTTGTGCTGCGGCGACGTGGCATGGTATGGCTCCGAGGCGTCCAGGCCCGAGCGTATGCGCTCATACAGTGCGCGCGTCTCCATGTCCGGCGCAATCCCCAGGTCTTCCTGCAGCACCTTGCGGCAGCGCGTGTAGGCCGCCAGCGCCGCAGCTTGGTCGCCGGCGAGCGCCAGCGCCCACATCAGCTGCCGGTGCGCCGTCTCGCGCCAGGGGTCGAGCGCGAGCTGGCGGCGCGCGCTTTCGGCCGCTGCCACGAAGCGCCTGGCGGCCAGGTGCTGCTCGGCCAGCGTCGAGAGCACTGCCACGGCCTGCTGGGCAAGCTGCTCGCGCGTGAGCAGGAGCCATTCTTCAAACGCTTCGCTGTCGGGCAGGCTGAAACCCGAGAGAAACTCGCCGCGATACAGCGCTGCCGCACGCGTCAGGTCTTCCGGGTCGGCGCTGCGCGCAAGCTGCGCGAACTCGCTCACATCGGCGTACGCCGACGCGCCAACCCACGCGATCGTATGGCGGGTGGCATCGATCAATGTGCTGGAGGCGCCGATCGCGCGCCGCAGCCGCACCAGTGCCTGGCTCAGGTTGCGCAGCGCAAGCTCGTTCGGCTGGTCGGGCCAGAGCAGCGCGGCGACCGAGTCGCGCGCGTGCGGCCGCCCCGCTTCCGTCGCCAGGTACGCCAGCAGCGCGCGCACTTTGTCGCCGCGGAAGTATGGTATCGGCACGCCGTCGCGTGCTACCTGGAAACCACCAAACAGATGTATCGCGATTGTGATCATTCTCTTCCTATCGCGCCGCCCCCACATCCCCGCCGATCGCTCGCTTTGGCAGTTTCGCAGAACTTCGTATGCGCGGCATATCGCCCATGCGCCTTTTAGCAATGTACGGAAATTTCTACACGTGGTCGTAGAGTGGTCACGGTAGATGCGTATGCTTACCTGACCTATAGCGAGTATACAAGAATTCCGAAGAAACCGACAGGCGATGGCGACACGCGCTCTTGCTTCAGATGAAGGTTTGAGCCATACATACGTGTTGCATGTATGGCGCGAGCACCCCAATGCGCCCTGGCGCGCATCGCTGCGTGCAAGTGGCAGCCAGGAACGGATCGGGTTCGCCGATCTCGAGCAGCTGGCGATCTTTCTGTTCCGCCTGACCGAGCAGCGCCCGCTTCCTGGTTCAGATCCCGCGCCCGGCGATCCAACCACCACATGAGAACATCCAGCACCATTGCCCATCTCGTCGCCACCCCACCTATCGCACCACCAGTATCGGCCTAGCGTAACGTTCAAGAGGCTCTATGGATATGTTGCGTATCACGGTCTTAGGGTCGCTGCAGATCGTCCGCGCGGATCAGCCGGTGACCGGCTTTGTATCGAGCAAGGCCCAGGCGTTGCTGTGCTACCTTGCGCTGACCGCCCGCCCGCATGCCCGCGCCGCACTGGCCGGCCTGCTCTGGGGCGAGCTTCCCGAAACCGATGCGCGCATGAATCTTCGCCACGTGCTCACGAACTTGCGCCAGGTGGTTGGCGCGCACCTGCGCATTACGCGCGAAACCGTCGAGTTCGACCGCAGCGCGCCGTACTGGCTCGATGTCGAGCAGATCCAGCTGCACGTTCAGCCCGGCGCCGCGGCATCGCAGGCGAGCACCGATGAGCTGCTGGAGGTTGCCAAGTGCTATCGCGGCGACTTGCTCGAAGGTTTCCATGTGCGCGAGGCTCCGGCCTTTGAAGAGTGGCTGCTGATCCAGCGCGAGTGCATACGCCAGCGCATGCTGCATGCCCTGCACGAGCTTACGGTGCAGCTGACGGCCCGTGGCGCGCACAGCGCCGCACTCGCATGCGCGACGCAGCTGCTCGCGCTCGATCCACTGCGCGAGGATACATACCGCCAGCTCATGCGCCTGCTGGCGCAGAGCGGCCAGCCGAGCGCCGCGCTGCTCCAGTACCAGGCATGCAAGCGCATGCTTCACGCCGAGCTAGGCGCCAAGCCCGCGATCGAGACGACCCAGCTGTTTGAGCAGATCAAGGCCGGGCGCTTCCCAGCCCCGGAGATCAAGCCCGAGCCGCCGCGCACTCCCGCGACCGAGCGCCGCCACCTGACGCTGCTGGCATGCCAGGTGCGCGGACTGCTAGCCCTGGCCGAGCACCTCGACCTCGACGCGCTGGGCGAGGTCACGCGCTCGCTGCAGGCGCTGTATAGCGACATCGCCAGGCAGTTCGGCGGGCGCATCGCCGAGCAGCGCAGCGACGGCGTCCTGATCGCGTTCGGCGCCCCGCAGATCAGCGACCCTGCGCTCGCCGCGGTGCGTGCCGCGCTGGCCCTTATGGATGCGCTCAACCAGTTTACCTCGCCGGTGGTGCGCACGCCCACGCTCACGGCGCAGATCGGCATTCACACCGGGCGGGTGATTGTGGCCGAGCAATACGATATGCCCCACGCGGCCATCGGCATTGTGGGGCTGCCGCTCATGGCGGTGCACCGCCTACAATCGCTGGCCGCGCCGGCGACCATCCTGATAAGCGGGACCACCGAGCGGCGCGCGCTGGAGCGGGTTGCCTACAAGGCGCGCGGCACGTACACGTTCGACGAGCTGAAACAGCCGCTGGCGGTATTCCAGGTGGTTCAATCGCACCCGACTCGCCACCGCCTCCCCGCCGCCAAAGCCTACCCGACAGCGATATAGCCTGGCGCTGTTCCTAGCTGAACGCTTGCCTTATAGTGGGAGTTCGGGGCGGCTTCGCCGCACCCGAACTTTCTTTTTGTCTGGCACTGCGTGGCGAAGCCACGCAGCGCCAGACAATCTATACGTGATCAAACCAAGAGCGCATGATAAGGCTCGGCGCTAGCGCAACTCCGGCAGCCCTCATGGCGTATAATTCATAGAGCTTCGACTATATACATGATTAGCGAGGGGTTCCCGATATGCCTTTTTGTCCGCAGAATGGGGATATCTCTTAACTCCGGTCCCATTGCTCTCATTGGGGTACACTGGCTTCGGCCCTGAGTCCGGTTCCTGCCCATCTGGTGTATCATCCTCAAGAGTAAGCGGTGTATCTATTCCCCACCAGTGCAAGGTAGCCTTCGGTTTCCCCGCATCGCCATGAACACTGACCGTAACGTTAAGCGCGTCAATCACCCTGCGCTTCTTCTCGACGGTATCGGCATTTTGTAAGCCTTCACGAACCTGGTCTCGGTACTCCCAGAATATTGCAAGTGACTCGTCATCGGGAACAGGTAAGAGCGTTGCGCTTAAGACCCTGACCATCTCAACCCCCTCGGCAATAGCCTCGTCCAAGCGAGCCAGAACGTTGTGTAGTGCTGTCTTAGCGCTTGTTGCCTCCTTTGGCAGACTGGCCAGCTCTAACCACAGATTTTCCTGCTTGGTGCGCTGGTCGGAAAGGGTATGCTCCAGGTCGGCAATCGTGCTTTCTGTTGCTGCATTCTCCCTCCGCCGCTCTGCTTGTGCTTCTTGGAAGCTTGCTAGGATTGCATCGGGGTTCTCGTAAAGTGCCTCGACAAAGCGCCAGACCGCGTTATCCAGCTTATCTCGGGGAACTGATGGTAACGGGCATCGTTCCTCTTTTGCTAGATAGCTAAGGATGCTCTTTGAACAGATGTAATAGGCAAAAGGACGCCCTTTTGAGCTGCGCATCGAGGGGGTGACAATATTAGAGATTATCACGATTTATTGAACGAGAGATGGCCAGGGACAGAGACGGAGACGAAAGTTGTGTAA
>CALLYN010000883.1 GCA_937858455.1 uncultured Kouleothrix sp. | reverse complement strand
GAGGTCGGGGCCACGCTCTGGGCGACGACGCGGCGGTAGGTGACCTTCATGAGCTCGTCGCTCGCCAGGCCCAGGGTGCCGAGGAAGGTGCGCGCCACGGCCTGGACGTTGGGCTCGACCACGGCGAAGCGGCTGGGGTCCAGGCCCAGGTAGCTCGGGGCCTTGCGCTGCGCGGTCGCGCGCAGGCTGGTGGCGCTGTAGGCGCTGGTGGCGGTCTCGACGCTGGTGGCGGTGCTGCCGCTCGGCGTGAAGCCCATGGCGCGCTCGACGCCGCCGAGGGAGCGGACGGTCACGGTGTCGGGCCGCGAGGCCAGGGTCGAGATGGCGCTGGACAGGCGGCGGGTCAGGATGGCGTCGTCGTAGACCGGGAAGGTCTCTGCCACCAGGCGCGTGTAGTCGCTCGAGATCGACGCGCGGGAGGTCGCCGACGAGGCGACGAGACCGCTCTGCTGGGCGGCGGCCGGGGCGGCCAGCGCGAGGGACAGGGACAGGGCGGACAGGGCGATGGCGAGGGGCTTGCGCATGGGACTCTCCTGCAATCTTTTTCGGGTGGTTATCGGCTTGTTCTTCGTGGTTCGCGGCCGCTTATTTGGGCAGCGGGTCCCCGTCATTCGGATCGCACTCGGACATCCACATGAGCACGCCGTAGGTCATGGTCTGCTCGGCGGTGGGGTTCTTGTAGGTCTCGTTGAAGAGGCGGCTCATCGCAGCGCTCTTGCCGTTGCCGAAGGCCATGGACACCGGGCAGATGGTGTGGCCGATGATGGGGTCGTGGTGCATGTTGTCGACCCACGCCTCGGAGACGCTCTGGCCGCCCGCGTAGGCGTCGTCCACCTGGTCGGCGTACTCGTCGATGTAGCCGCCGCCGATGTACATCAGGCCGTGGAAGCCGTTGACCGAGTGGACGCCGCCCTTGGCCGGGTTGAACCACTTGCCGGTCTTGCTCCAGCGCATGCTGTTGCACGACGAGAGCCCGAGGAACTTGGTCTGGCCGCCGCCGGCCACGCCGGCCTCCCACTGGTAGACGTTGGCGCCGCACTCGCCCTGGCTCTTGGTGTGCATCAGGCCCCACCAGCCGTCGTCGTTGCGGCCGCCGTGGGTGCACAGCAGCGCGGCGTCGCCGCCATCGAAGCCGCTGGTGGCGCTGTTGTCAAAGCCCCAGGCGCTGATGCTGGGGTCCACGTAGCGGTCGATGTAGACTTGGCTGTAGTTGCGCTTCCAGGTCCCGTAGCCCTTGCTGCCCAGGCGGGTCCGCCAGTTCTTGCACATATCATCCCATTCGAGGCGCTCGCTGCCGGAGCAGTCGGCGTCCCAGGTGACGACGGCCGAGCTGCGCGCCTCGCGGGCGTCGGCGGGGGAGAGGAGGCAGAGGAGCGCGCCGAGGGCGCCCAGGGAGCGAAGGCAGGAGAGCGTGGGCTGCGACATGGAGATCCTCCGATGGCATCGGTTGTTGGGGGAGGGGGCCGCGCTGCGGCGCGGTGACGCAGAGAGGTTCGCCCGGCGTCGATCCGCGCGTGATCTCCTCCTTCATCTATCTGGAGGAGGGCGAGCCCTACAGTCCGAAACGGATCAGCGACACGCGCAATTCCATCGCGCAGATCGAAGCCGTCGGCGGCGTGCTCGATGTAGCGCGTCTCGCCCGGCGGCAGCGTCCGCAGAATGCCGACCGGTCCGGCCCGGACGCCCCGTTGAAGCCCCGGCAGGCGGCCCAACTGGCGGCCAACCTCTTGGGTCATGCGGTCGATCCGGCGCTGGCTGGGCGTCTGTATGCCGAGACCGAAGGCAATCCGCTCTTTGTTGTAGAGACGGTGCATGCTGAAGACAGATGGGAAGACGGAGAAGCGGGGCGAGTAACGGCTCCCTCGGTCGCTCCCTGCTCGTCGCCGACGCCGAGCCGGCCGCGCCCGCCACCAACAACGCCGTCTGCGCGCGCTTGATCGTCAACGGCGCGCCGGTTGCCGGCGCTCAGGTGAAGGCCACCGCGCGCTACTCCGACGCGACGTTTAGCTATGGCCCGGCTACCACCGGCGCCGATGGCCAGGCCCAGATCGACTTCAATATCGACAAGGCCAAGAATCGCTACGTCGTGGCGATCGACGTCAGCTTCAGCGCGCCGGGCGGCCAGGCGTACAGCGCTACGACGAACTTCCGGCCGCGCTACTCGTTCGAAGAGCCGCCGCCCAGCGGCCCGGTGCTGCCAAACATCCCCACGCCAACCGGCGCGTGCGCCGCCAATGCGCCGGCGCCTGTCGAAGGCGCGCAGGCATGGGTCACCGTGAACCAGCCGAACGACCCCAACCAGTTCGACTCGATCTGCGCGCGCCTGATCGTCAATGGCGCGGTCGTGAGCGGCGCCGAGGTTAATGCGATCGCCTACCGCTACGGCAAAGATGCCTACTACGGCCCGGCTACCACCGGCGCCGAAGGTGTGGCCGAGATCGGCTTCCCGGTCGAGAATGGCAAGGATCACTACACCGTCTACATCGATGTCGCGATCAAGGCGCCCAACGGCCAGACCTACGGCGCTACCACCTACTACCGGCCGGTGTACCCCACGCCGCAGTAGCTCCTCGTTTCACTGCTGAACAATTGCTTTATGGTGGGGGTTCGGGGGCGGCTTCGCCGCTCCCGAACCTCTTATTGTGTTGCACTACGTGGCGAAGTCACGTAGTGCAACACAATGTCCCTAAGTGATCAAGCGAACAGCGTAGTATCCCTTCTTCCATGTGCGGCAGAGCAGGGGGCAAGAGTGCCGGCCCGGCACCCTAACCAACCTCTTATCTCAGCGCGTGGCCCGGCGTGCTACACTACAGCTATGAAACTGTCTGATTCACGCCATATTGCGGCAATGCCGCTGCGCCGCCGCCTGACGATCTCGTACGTCGGGTTTTTTGCTGTGGCGCTGATCATCCTCGATATCGGCCTGTACCTGATCGTCCGCCAGGCGCTCTTCAACAGCATCGACAACGAGCTGCGCTTGGGCGCGCAGCTGCTCCAGCAAGAATTCGACGACAGCAACCAGATGCCGCGCGCCTACTTCGACGGCGAGCAGTGGCTGGTGCGCCTGCGCGCCCCGCAGGTGCAGAACTTCGAGACGACGAGCCTGGTAGTGCAGGCGTTTCTGCTCGAAAACGGCGAGCTGCAGCAGCGCACGTCGAACGCGCAAAACCCGCTCGAGCCCAACCGCCAGCTGCTCGAGCAGGCACTCGCCGGCCAATCGCCCGACCCGAGCGCCGGCGTAGGCCAGCCGCGCATGCGCGAGCTGTACACCCCGCTCATGTTTCGCAACAAGGTTATTGGCGTGTTTCAGATCGCCCGCTCGATGAAAGACGCCGACCTTGCGCTTAAGCTGCTGTTCTACGCCCTGTTCGGCGGCGGCGTTGTGGTGCTGCTGGCGGCGGCGCGCGGCGGCACCTGGCTCACCCGCGCGGCGTTCCGGCCGATCGACGAGATCACGCGCACCGCCCAGAGCATCGTGCGCGCCGAAGACCTCAGCCGGCGCGTGCCGGTGCCCCCAACCCAGGACGAGCTGCAGCGCCTCACGATCACGATCAACGATCTGCTGGCGCGCGTCGAGGCGCTGTTCGGCACCCAGCGCCGCTTCGTGGCCGATGTGTCGCACGAGCTGCGCACCCCGCTCGCGGCCATGCAGGGCAACCTGGAGGTGCTCGACCGCGGCGCGGCGCGCGACCCGCAGCTGCTGGCCGAGTCGCTGTCCGATATGCGCCGCGAGGTCGCGCGCCTCATCCGCATGGCCAACGATCTGCTGCTGCTGGCCCAGAGCGATGCCGGCGTGCAGCTGCGCCACGAGCCGGTCGAGCTCGATACGCTGCTGCTTGAGGTGCACCGCGAGCTGCGCCCGCTGGCCGAGGGCGTGCAGCTGCGCATCGGCGAGGAAGATCAGATCGTCGTGCCCGGCGACCGCGACCGGATCAAGCAGGCGCTGCTGAACCTGGGGATCAATGCATTGCAGCACACGCCGCCGGGCGGCAGCGTGACGCTGAGCCTGGCGCGGCACGGCGACAGGGCCGAGCTGAGCGTGGCAGATACCGGCGTTGGTATTGGCCCCGACGACTTGCCGCATATTTTCGAGCGCTTCTACCGCGCCGACCGCTCGCGCTCGCGTGGGCGCGGCGGCGCCGGCCTGGGCCTGGCGATCGTTAAGTGGATCGCTGAGATGCACGACGGGCAGGTGCAGGTCGAAAGCACGCCTGGCCTGGGTAGCCGCTTCAGCCTGTTTCTGCCGCTCGATCCACAAACCAACGGCGCCGTCCCCGAGTTACAATTTCTTCACGGCGCGGTTCCACACGTCTGAATAGCCCTTTATCTCGCACATCCGTACGCTTGGCTGCGGCCAGCCACAGCCGGCGCGCGCCGGGGCGCACCCCCTGGCGCGCGCCGCGCCCGCGCCCGCGCGTGAACAAACGATGACAAGCTGACGCCCCACTGAGATGCGTATGTCATAGACGCTCGGCATGCGCGCTGCTATAATTTTGCGAGAGCGCCTGTGCGCCGCCGCTGCTTGCGGCTGGCCGCGCGCCCTCGCACGCAACCAAGCAACCGACGGCGCGCAGACGCGCCAGGCACGCCGACACGTATGGTACGCTCTTCAACCGACATAGAACTCCTGCGCCGCAGCCAGCTGCTGAATAGCTGCCTGCTGGTGATTGGCCTGCTCATGGCGGCTGCGGTGATCGCAGGCGTCGGCCTCGGGCGCGGCGATTGGCGCCTCGGCGACCTGACGCTGCTGCCCGCGCTGGCGTTGCTGCTCGGCGGCGGCTGGCTGCTGGCCGCGTATCTGTTTAGCCGCGTGCGCCGCTATACCGTCGCCGGCAGCCTGGTGATCGCGTTTGTGCTGCTGGCGCTTGCGCTGGCGATCTACCTCTTGCCCGGCTACACCCTGGCGCTGCTGCCGTTTGCCTGCATCCCGGTGGCGCTGGCCGCGCTGCTGCTGAGCCGGCCCGCCGTGTATCTTGCCACGCTCGCTACCCTTGGGGCGCTGGCTGGCGCCGCCGCGCTTGCGGGCGAGCTGCCGCCGCCCGCGCTGGCGCT
>CALLYN010000882.1 GCA_937858455.1 uncultured Kouleothrix sp. | reverse complement strand
TCGGCCGGCAGCAGCCCCAGCAGCGCGCGCAGCAGCGTCGTCTTGCCCGCGCCGATGCGCCCGGTGATCACGGTGAACGAGCCGCGCTCCAGCCGCAGGTCGGCGTGCGCCAGGCCGCGCCCGCTGCCGGGAAAGCGGTAGCTCAGCCCACGCGCCTCGAGCAGCAGGTTCGAGCTGGAAGCTGAGCTGCGAGCTGTGCGCTCTACGCTCTGCGCTCTGGCCGTTTCGCCATCGGCGCTCGGCTCTGGCGTGGCCGCCACCAGCGCGCCGATCGGCGCGCCCGCCAGCAGCTCGGCCAGGCGCGCGAGCGACACCGACACCTGCTTCGCGCGCGTGAGCAGCCGCCCGACCCAGCGCGGCAGCCCGGCCACCCAGCCGATGTAGCTGGCGAACAGCGCGAAATCGCCAAGGCTGAACGTGCCGCGCCCCATCGCGCCGGCCGCGAGGATCAGGATCAGGCCGATGCCCAGGTTCACCGTGTTCACATTGAACGAGTCCAGCAGCGAGCTAAGCAGCTGGTCGCGCAGCGCGGCGCGGCGGCGCTGCTCGCTGAGCGCGCGGAAGTGCGCCACCACGTGCCGCTCGGCGTCGGCCACCTTGATCGCCTGCGCCGCGCCGAACAGCTCGCCAATAAACCCGGTGACGCGGCCGGTGCTGGCGCGGCTGGCCTTGCGATAGGCGTTGATCCGCGTGCCGGCCAGGTGCGTCACCGCTACGATCCCGAGCATCGGCACGAACACCACCAGCGTGATCAGCGCGTCGACCCGCAGCATGATCGCCAGCGCCACCGCCGAGAATACGATCTCGCCGGTTACGTCCAGCCAGGTGTCGAGGAAAATCAGGTACTCGTGCACGTCGTCGCGGAAGCGGCTCACCAGCGCCCCGGCCGACTCGGGCAGCACCCGCGCGCCTGGCCCCGTCACCAGCCAGGCCAGCACGTTGCCACGGATCAGCCACTCGGCCGCGCTCCAGAAGGTGACCCAGCAGGCCATGCAGGCCAGCAGCACGCCGATGCGCAGGGCCTCGGAGCCAAGCAGCAGCCCCAGCAGCGCCCACGGGCCGACGCGCGCCGGGGCCGCGCCGGTGAGCGTGTCGAAAAACGCGCGCATCAGCAGCCCGGTCGCCAGCGGCATAAACGCAAATACGATCCACAGGAAAAACGAGGCCGCGAACAGCCCGGGCCGCGTGCGCGCCAGGCGCGCGCCCATGCGCCACTGGTTCATATCAGCACCTCCGCGAGCCCAACCCGCAGCAGTGTCGCGAAGCGCGACTGTGCGTCGGCGGCGAGCGCCGCGCGTGGGCCGTGTTCGAGCACGCGCCCGCCCTCAAGGATCAGGATCTCGTCGGCGCGCTGCACCGTGGCAAGCCGGTGCGCAATGATAATGCCGGTGCGCCCGGCCAGCAGCCGGCCGACCGCGCGCTCGATCAGGCGCTCGGTGGCCGGGTCGAGCCGCGACGAGGCTTCGTCCAGAATCACCAGGCCGGGGTCGCGCAAAAATACGCGTGTGAACGCCAGCAGCTGGGCCTCGCCGGCCGAGAGCCCGCCGCCGCCTGGGCCAAGCTCGCTGTCGAGGCCGTGCGGCAGCGCGTCGAGCCACTCGCGCAGGCCCAGCTCGGCCAGCGCCGCCATGATCCGCGCGTCGTCGATCCGCCGGTCGAACAGCGTCAGGTTGTCGCGGATGCTCGCGCCGAACAGCTGCACGTCCTGCGTCACGATCCCCACGCGCGCCCGCAGGTCGGCCAGCGTGAGCGCGCGCAGGTCGGCGCCGCCAAGCCGGATGGCGCCATCGGTCGGGTCGTACAGCCGGAACAGCAGCCGCGTGAGCGTGGTTTTGCCGCTGCCCGTGCGGCCGAGCAGCCCCAGCACGCGGCCGGGCGCCAGCGCGAAGGAAACATCCGCGAGCACCACCGGCGCTGTTTGCGAGCCGTAGGGCGCGGGCAGATCGCCGGCGCTCGGCGGTTGGCGATCCGCGCCTGGCATGCTTTCGTCGTCGTAGCCGAACGACACCCGGCCGAACTCCACCGCCAGCGCGCCGTCGGGCAGCGCCGCGCCGGCGCCGTCGTGCAGCGTGGGGCCCAGCTGCGCCAGCGCGACGATCCGGCCTACGCCGGCGCTGGCGCGCTGCAGCTCGCGCAGCTGGTCGGCAATCTGCTCAAGCGGGCGGCGCAGCAGCTCGGTGTACTGAAAGAACAGGTAGACTGTGCCGATCGTCACCGCGCCGCCCATGTACAGGTATGCGCCCAGGCCCAGGGCGAGCGTGTAGCCGATCGTAAACAGCGCCATGCTTGCCGACCACATGCGGCTGCCCTGGATGCCGGCGGCGCGCGATTTCAGGTACAGCTGGCGGCCCACCCCGGCGAAACCGCGCAGCACGTGCCCGCCCGCGCCATTGGCGCGGATGTCGTCAATGCCGGCCAGCCGCTCCTCGAGGAAGCCGAACAGGTCGGCGCTGGCCGCGCGCTCGGCCGCCATCTGCGGCACGGCGAAGCTGCGCAGCCGGTTAAGCACCGCCAGCGCCACCAGCACGAACAGCGTCAGCGCCGCGCCCACCCGCCAATCTTCGCGGAACAGCAGCGCCAGCACGCCCAGCAGCAGCACGCCATTGCCGAGCACCAGAATGACGAACTGCGAGAAAAACGTGGCCAGCGCGGTGACGTCGCCATCGACCCGCTCGATCAGCTCGCCGGGCGTGTGCGTCTTGTGAAACGCCAGGTCGAGCCCAAGGCAGTGGGCGATCAGGTCGGCGCGCAGCTCGTTGGTGGCGCTCCAGCCGACGCTCTGGCTCATGTAGGTGGCGCCGACCGTCACGAGCTGCTGGGCCAGCGCCACGCCGATGAACAGCAGCGCGGCGCGCGTCAGCTGGGCCGGCGCGCCGCCCGCCATGGCGGCGTCGATGAAGCCGCGCAGGATCTGCGGGTTCAGCAGCTCGAGCGCGATGCCGCCGAACAGCAGGGCGCTGAGCAGCGCCACCTGGGCGCGGCGCGGGCGCAGGTACGCCAGCAGCAGGCCTCGGTGGCCGGTGAATGATGCGTTCATAGTGCCAATCGCTAGATGCTCTGGGTCGAAAGATTATTGCCCGGCCGCAGCTCTTTTTCGAATGCGATCTGGCGGTGCACCACGTGCATGCCGGCGCGCTCGTACAGGCGCGTGGCGCCGGTGAGGCTTTGCGCGTCGACGCCGAGGCCCACACGGGTGCGGCCGCGCGCGCGCAGCTCGCCGAACGCGTGGTATAGCAGCGCCTCGCCCAGCCCGC
>CALLYN010000881.1 GCA_937858455.1 uncultured Kouleothrix sp. | reverse complement strand
GCGAAAGTTGTCGCATCTCGTCGTCCTCGTCGGACTCCACGATGAATTGACGCGTGACGTTGTACTGAAACGTCTCCAGATCGCTGGTGAAGCTGTACGTGCCCCACTGGAACAGGAGCATGTCGCCGTCCGCGGCGATCTCAGCATCCTCGGCTCTCACGTCGCGGTAGAAGCCGATCATGGCTTCGACGGCCTCTTCTGGATTGAGCGACTCGAGCGTGAGGCCTCGTTCGGCGATGTAGTCGATGAAGGCTGATTCGGCATCAGATGCGAGCATCCCGGCACTTTACGTTCGGTCGTGCAGGCAGTGTCTCGTGGTGCAGCTGGGACCCATGGTGCAGAGCAGCGTCGTGGCGGGCTTTGCACCACGGATGACCTTTGCACCACGACTCAATCCTTGCACCACGGAATAGGCATTGCGCGACGGGATGTTGGGTCGCCGCTCGGCTCCATCATTCGGTTGCGCAGGCCAGCGGCGCGGGCGATTGCCGTCAGCAGCCACACTTCTGCTTCCCCGCCGCCTTGGCCTGGACGTCGTCCAGCGTGGCCACGGCGCCGTAGTAGTTGATCCCACCTCTTCCCCGTTTCGGTGACACACCATGGAGCTCCAGGCAATCGCCTTCGACGCCGACGACACCCTCTGGCACAACGAGGATGACTTCGCGGCAACGGAGTCGGCGTTCGTCGAGCTCATGGCGCCGTGGGCGACGCACGAGGAGGCGTCGTCGATCGACGAGGACGCGTGTTCAGCCCGCGTTCTGATCCACCTGGTCCTTGGCGAACTGCTGGGCCTGGTCGACCTGCGCGGCGTACTGTCCACCGGTCTGACCGTCCACAAGGTCCCCCACCTGGTCGATGCGAACGGCACCGACCACGGGATCGCGGTCGGTGCAACCCAGGCGGTCACCGCCGTCAACGGGAAGACGGCCCACGTCTACCTGTCCGGGGTCGTGGACCTCCTGTTCGACGGGGCAGCCTGCATGGGCGCGCCCTACGTGGTGAGCTCGCCGGACGGCGGCCAACTCAACGGAAGCGCGCACCTGATCACCCCAGGCGGGACCCTCGCGCGCGTCGTTGGGGGTTGGACCCAGTTCACCCACTCCTCGACGTTGTCCGTGGTGGCCGGGCAGGCCCTGCTGGGACCAGACCAGCAGGTATTCGTTATGGGGGTTGTCGGCGACGCGCTCGCCGGTCGCGGCCAGGTAGGCGGCGGCAATTGCGGCATTGTTGAGGTAGCAGTAGCCGCCGTAGAGATCCGTGCCAGCATGGTGCCCAGGCGGGCGGCAGAGCGCATAGGCAAGCGGTTGGCCTTCGAGCAGCAGCGCCGCCCCGGTGAGCGCGGTATCGGCCGAGGCGCGCGCGGCCTGGTAGGTGCCGGCCGCGATCGGCGCGCTCAGATCGAAGCAGTAGTAGCCGGGCGCGACCAGCGGGTGCAGGCACGGCTGGCTCATCCAGCGCACCGCGAGCGTACTGGGCAGCACCGCAGCCGGGTTGCCGCCAGCGGCAACCCAGCGTTCGTATGCCGACTCAAGATACTCAAGGTAGGCCGATTCGTGGACAGCATGGAGTGGCGCAACGCCGAACTCGCGCGGCGGCAGCAGCGGCCCGAGGCCAGCGCGCTCGATCGCCGCGACAATCATGTCGACGCGGGCCGGCGACTCGTATGGCGGAATGAGCCGGCCGTCGTAAAACTCGTGCGGGGGGTTGTGCAGCGCGTGTTTGGGCGAAACAACCGTGATCATACACTCCTCTGAAGCCCGAGGGCCTGAAACGCGGCGAGTGCCGGTAGCACACGAACTCGGTGCCAATACAGGGCGCAGTGTACCACAGCAGAGGCAGCGCAGATACGGCCAAATACTGTAGCATCCTTTTTGCGCTCCGCTGCGTCATACAGGGTGCGAAGAGTGCAACGTTCGGAAGGCTTGCGAGCCTCCAAAGCTCCCTCTGGGATGATCAGGCTCGCGCAACGCCTTTTGCCCCCACCCCTCGCCTGGCAGGCGAGCGCGAGGGCCGACGTAGCACGAGCCCTGGTTGGGGCGCGTCGCTATTTCTGAGACCCTAAAGGACTGTGGTACACTGTTAGGAGTGTCCATCGCAGGCAGTGATGTTCGGTGCCGGTATGATCAACCTGATCGACAAACACAGCTTTATTGCCATTTTGCTCGCGGTGACGCTGGAAGAGCTCGGCATCCCGATGCCCATCCCGACCGATCTGCTGATCGTATTTGCTGGGATCAAAGGCGCCGGCTCGCTGGCCAACCTCGCGATCTGGTTTGTGCTTCTGAATATTGCGTCGGCGCTGGGAGCGAGCGGGCTGTATGCGGTGGTGCGCCGCGGCGGTAGGCCGCTGGTGGATCGCTTCGGCAAGTATGTGCACCTCGGCCCGAAAGAGCTGGCGCGCGCCGAGCGGATACTTTCGCGCGGCGGCTGGAGCAGCATCGCCGTGGCGCGCGCGGTGCCAGGGCTGCGCTACCTTGCCGTGGTGGCTTGCGGCCTGCTGAACATCCCGTACCGGCGCTTTATCAGCGCGCATATTGTTGGCTCGTCGGTGTATATTGTGGTGTTTCTGGCGCTTGGCGCGGTGTTCGGCCCGGCTGTGATGCACTACGTGCACCTGCCGGCAGTCGAGCTGCGGCTGGTGTGGCTGCTGCTGCTCGCGATCGGGCTGCCGCTGCTGCTGGCCTGGTTCTGCTACCGCGGGCATGCCGAATATACCGTGGCGCCATCGCGCCGGCGCACGCTTGGGGCGATTGTGCTGGCGTGCTTCGCGGGGGCCACGGCGCTCGGCGCCAGCTGGGCTGCGGCCGCGTCGCTGGCCGATGTGTTCGACAACCCGCGCCAGCTGAATATTGCGTTTGCGCTGGCAAATGTGCTGCTGGGCCGCGGCCTGCAGCCAACCAGCGCATATATGCTGGTGTACAGCGCGATCCTGCTGCTCTGCATCGGGGTGGGCACGTTCTACTACGAGGTGGTGCTTCCGGCGTTGGCGCCGCGCGGCACGACGCTGGCGCGGCAGACGCTGGGGCTGATGCTGCTTGGGGTGCTGCTGGTGTGCAGCTTCCTGGGGCCGGCGCTGGCGGCCTCGCGCGGCGGCCCGATCGAGCGCTGGTGGGCGGCGGGCGGGCCGGCGTACCTGGCGCTGGCGCTGCTGATCGGCATCATTAGCTACGCGCTCACTACCGCATGCGCCCGCGCGCTCGCAATTGCCATTCTGCCGTCGCTGCGGCGCAGCGAAAAGCTGCCGGTGGTAGCTGCGCCAGCCGCGCCATCACTCGCTCCCGCCGAGCCGCCACAGCCACAAGACGATCGGCCGGGGGTTAAGCCGGCGCCGTAGCTGGCGCGAGCCTGCATGCCGCCAGGCCTCGGCACACCGCGCGAGCGCGCCCCACTTCACCGCTGTGCGCTTACACCGAATTCGCTTTATTATGTATTGGGCAAATACACCCTGCATGGTGGGGGTGCGGGGGCGGCTTCGCCGCC
>CALLYN010000880.1 GCA_937858455.1 uncultured Kouleothrix sp. | reverse complement strand
CACGGCAGCCGCGAGTTCTGGCCCTGGAGCGGCGCGACGCTGGGCTGGCACCTGGCGCGGCTGGCCTCGGTGGCGGCCGGCGCTGCGACGGTGGTGTTCACCTACCTGGCGGCACGCGAGTTCGCGGGCGGCCAGCGGAGGGCGCAAGACCCAGACAACCGGGCGGCGTTCGCCCTGAGCCCTGCATCCTTCGCCCTGATCGCGGCGGCGCTGGTGGCGCTTAACCCGCAGTTTCTTTTTGTCTCGGCGCTGGTGACAAACGATGCGCTGCTGGCGGCGCTGAGCGCGCTGCTGCTGTGGCTGGCACTGCGCCGGGCGGATGAGCGCCGGCGTGCCGCAGGGGCGGGTGGCTATGCGCTGGGGCTCGGCGTGGTGCTGGGGCTGGCGCTGCTGACGAAACAGAGCGCGCTGCTGCTGGCACCGGTGGCTGGGCTCGCCGCGCTCGACCGCAGTCTGCGCGCCAGGCGCGGGCCGCTGGCGAGCCTGGCGCTGCTGGCGGGCGCGACGCTGCTGGTGTGCGGCTGGTGGTACTGGCGCAACCTGCAATTGTACGGCGACCTGTTCGGGCTGGCGGTGTTTCAGGCCGAGTTCACCACCCAGGCGTTCGACCCGCGCAGCCTGGCGGCGTGGGGCGGCGCGCTAAGCCAGCTGCACGCCTCGTTCTGGGCGCGCTTCGGCTGGATGAACGTGCAGCCGCCCGGCTGGGCGATCTGGCCGTTCGTGCTGCTCGAGGCCCTGGCGCTGGCGGGCTGGGGGCGCCGGCTGCTGGCCCACGATCCGCAGCCGACGGTCGAGGGCCGGGGTGCCTCCTGGCGCGGCTGGCGATGGCCGGTGGTCGGCGGCCTGTGGTACGTACTGCTGCTGCCCGCGCTGGCGCTGGCGTGGGTGGTGAGCTTCGCGCTGACGGCCGGGCTGGTGGCGTGGCAGGGGCGGCTGCTGTTCCCGGCGCTGCCGGCAATTGCGATCGTGATGGCGTACGGGCTCGCGAGCTGGCAGAGCCGCGAATCAACAACCAAGAAGCGCCTCTGGGCCAACAGCACGCGGCTCTTGGTTCTCGGTTCTTGGCTCTGCCTGGCACTGTGGCTACCGTTCGGCGTGATCCGCCCGGCCTACCCGCCGCAGGCGCTGCCCGAGGCCACGGCGCTGGCGCGGCTGGGCCAGCCAACCTACGCGCGCTTCGGCATGCCGGGCGACCCTGGCGCCGAGCTGCTGGGCTGGCAGCTGCAGCAGCCGGCGCGCGCGGGCGAAGCGGCCGAGCTGACCTTGGTGTGGCACGCGCGCGGCCGGCAGGCGCACGACTGGACGGTGTTCGTGCACCTGGTGGGCGCCGACGACCAGATTGTGGCCGAAGACAACACACGGCCGCGCGGCGGCGTCTTCCCGACTACCCAGTGGGTCGCGGGCGACTGGATCGAGGATCGCCATACGCTGAGCATCCCGGCCAGCCTGGCGCCCGGCACCTACCGGCTGCGCATTGGCTTGTTCGATGAGGCCAGCCAGCAGCGCGCGGGCGTGTTCAGCCGTGGCGGGCGCCTGCTCGGCGACCACCACCTGGTGGGAAAAATACATGTTGAGTAGCAAGGAGCAGATATGAAAGTTCCGATCTCGTGGCTGCGCGAGTTCGTCGACATCGACATGCCGATCGACGCGCTGGCCCAGAAGCTGACGCTCTCGGGGCTTGAGGTGGCCGACGTGACGCGCATCGGCGTGCCCGGCGCCGAGCTGGCCTGGGACCCCGAGAAGATTGTGATCGGCAATATTCTAGAGGTGCGCCAGCACCCCAACGCCGACCGCCTGGTGCTGGCGGAGGTCGACTACGGCGCGGCCGAGCCGCACACCGTCGTCACCGGCGCGCCGAACCTGTTCCAGTACCGCGGGCTGGGCCGGCTGCCGCACCCGCTCAAAGGCGTGTACGCCAAAGAGGGCGCCGAGCTGTACGACGGCCACGCCGAGGGCAAGGTCAAAGTCAAGCTGAAGGGCCGCCCGGTGCGCGGCGTCATGTCCGACGCGATGCTCTGCTCGGAGAAAGAGCTCGGGATGTCGGACGAGCACGAGGGCATCATCATTCTGCCCGACGACGCGCCAGTGGGCACGCCGCTGCGCGACTACCTGGGCGACGAAGTGCTCGAGATCGACATCCTGCCGAACACCGCGCGCGCGCTCTCGATCCTCGGCGTGGCGCGCGAGGTTGCCGCGCTCACCGGCGCGCGGCTCCACATCCCCGAGGTGACGATCGCGGCGACCGGCCCGAGCATCGAGGGGCGCGCGCAGGTGACGGTTGAGGAGCCCGATCTATGCCCGCGCTTCAGCGCCACGCTGATCGAGGGCATCGAGATCAAGCCATCGCCGCTGTGGATGCAGCGCCGCCTGACGCTGGCGGGGATGCGCCCGATCTACAACATCGTCGACGTGTCGAACTACGTGATGCTCGAGCTAGGGCAGCCGAACCACACCTACGACGCCGACAAGGTGGCCGGCCAGCACCTGATCGTTCGGCTGGCGCGCCCCGGCGAGCGGATCACCACGCTCGACGGCAAGCAGCACGAGGTCTACCCGGTGCCCGGAACCGACCTGCCGGCGCTGCTGGTGTGCGATCCGAGCGGCCCGAACGGCGGCGTCGCCGGCGTGATGGGCGGCGCGGCCACCGAGGTGAGCGAGACGACCACGCGCGTGCTGCTGGAGGCGGCCAACTGGGAGCCGCGGATCATCCGCAAGATGGCGCGCGGCTTCAAGCTGCCCTCGGAGGCGTCGCGGCGCTTTGAGCGCGGGGTCGACCTCGAGCTGGCGCCGCTGGCCCAGCGCCGCGCGCTGCAGCTGTTCCAGCAGGTGGCCGGCGGCACGATCGCCCAGGGCATGATCGACGTCTACTCGCGGCCGTGGGTGCCGCCGGTGCTCGACCTGACGCCGCGCGAGGTGCGGCGCATCCTGGGCATCGGCCTGAGCGCGAGCGAGATCGCCGAGCTGCTGCGGCCGCTGGGCTTCGGCTGCGAGGTGCTGCCCGAGGCGGTGCGCGTGACGGTGCCGAGCTACCGCCAGGACGTGAGCATCCTGGCCGACCTGTGCGAGGAAGTGGCGCGCATGTACGGCTACGACCGCATCCCGACCACGCACCTGGCCGACGATCTGCCCGAGCAGGCCGCCAACCCGTCGCTTGAGCTCGAAGAAAAGGTGCGCGACGTGCTGGTGGGCGCCGGGCTCGACGAGGCGATCACCTACTCGCTGACGAACATGGCCGCAGTGGCGCGCGTGGCGCCGGCCGACGCCAGCCCGGCGCTGTACCTGAAGCTGGCCAACCCGATCACCCCCGAGCGCGAGTTTCTGCGCCGCTCGGGCCTGCCGACACTGCTCGAGGCGCTGGCGCAGAACCTGCGCGAGCGCGAGCGCGTGCTGCTGTTCGAGATCGGCCGCGTGTACCTGCGGCGCGAGGGCGCGGCGCTGCCCGACCAGCCGCGCGTGCTGACGCTGGCGATTGCCGGCGAG
>CALLYN010000879.1 GCA_937858455.1 uncultured Kouleothrix sp. | reverse complement strand
CGGGCTGCTGCCGGGCATGCGCCCGAGCGACGGCGCGTGCTACACGCCGCGCGCCCGCGAGCTGTTTCTGGCGGGCAAGCGCACCGAGCTGGAGCGCTACAACCGCCGCCGCGCGGGCGCGTCCGGCGACGCCGATCTGCCGATCGGCCACCCCTACGTGTTCCAGAACGACACCGAGTTCATCGCCGGCTACCTCGAGCTGTTCCTGCGCAGCCCACACGCCTTCGCCGCAATGAACCCCACGCTGTTCGGCGGGCTGGCCGCGCTGCTCGGCTACGACCCGCGCGGCGCCTGGGCGGCCGATTTCCGCTTCTACATCGACGAGAACCGCCGCTACTATCTCGGCGGCCAGCAACCGCCGCCAGCTGGGCTCACGCCGGTCTAGCAGCTCCGCTTGATCTCTTTCTTTTGCAATGCTCTGCCCGGCTTCGCTGGGCAGAGCATTGCAAAAAGAGCTGCAGCAGGCTCAATCGCGTACTGTGAGGATGCCAATCACGGAAGTGCGTAACTCCTACACGTATAGATTGTGTTGCACTACGTGGCTTCGCCACGTAGTGCAACACAATAAGAAATTTGGGGGCGGCTTTGCCGCCCCCAAACCCCCACATACAGCAAGTGTTCAGCGCCGTACTAGTCGTCGAGCGGGTCGAGCGCAGCGTTCCAGGCTTTCATGCGCTCGATGTCGCCGCCGGCGTCGGGGTGGTGCAGCCGGGCCATCGCCTTGCGGATCGCGCTGACCTCGGCCGGCGTCAGATCGAGCGTCAGCCCGCCGATCTGGAACGGCGCCGCCGCGCTCTCGGCGCGGGCCCTCCACAGGTCGCGCTCGTGCTCGAGCGCCGCGTTCTCGCGCGTCGCCTCGACCAGGCTCGACACCGTCTTGTTGTAGGCGCGCGTCACCTCAGCGCAGCGCGACTGCTCCTTGCTGATCTGGCGCAGCAGGCGGTGGATCGTCTCGTGGGCCTCGGTCAGCTCATTCTGGATGATTGCGGGGTCGTCGGGGATCGGCGGTGGCCGATATGCGCGATTCGTCGATCGCATCGGGTTCCAGCTCCTCCATGCTCGAACGCTGGCGTGGCGCTGCCACGCGCACTGCCACAGAATATCGCACGGGCGTGCCGAAAACATCAGACGTTTGAGGGTTTTCTTTTGCGCGCGCCTGTGCTATACTAGAGTCACTGAAGCTCTTGTGGCGGCCGCCACAGGAGCGTTTTCTTGCCACTATGATTCTACCAGAACCAGTGCTCGCGCGCATCGCCGCCGCGTTTCCCGCTAGCCCACCCGCCGACATGGCGCCAACAAGCGGCGGCTTCTCACACCACAGCGCCTTCGCCACGATCGGCGCGCACCGCTGCGTTGCCAAGGCCGCCGCACTGCCCGCCAAGCGCGCCGACCTGCGCCGCGAGGCGGCGGTGCTGCGCCTGCTTGCCGGCC
>CALLYN010000878.1 GCA_937858455.1 uncultured Kouleothrix sp. | reverse complement strand
TGAAGGCGTCGAGCAGCGCCTGGGTGGGGTGCTCGTGGGTGCCGTCGCCGGCGTTGACCACCGCGGACCGGACCCACCCGGAGTTGGCGAGCCGGTGCGGCGCGCCGGAGGCGCCGTGGCGGACGACGACCGCGTCGGCGCCCATCGCCTCGAGGGTCAGCGCGGTGTCCTTGAGCGACTCGCCCTTGGACAGCGACGAGCCCTTGGCGGCGAAGTTGATGACGTCGGCCGAGAGCCGCTTGGCCGCCGCCTCGAACGAGATCCGGGTGCGGGTGGAGTCCTCGAAGAACAGGTTCACCACGGTGCGGCCGCGCAGCGCCGGCAGCTTCTTGATCGGCCGGTCGGCCAGCGACCGCAGCTCGGCGCCAAAGGGCGCCACTGCGGCGGGGTCGTTCAGGCGCAGCGCATATTCGGCCACGCCCGGCGCAGCCGGCACGCTGGCGCTGCCCAGCGCGACAATCAGCGCGTCGTAGCCGAGCCGGCGCTCGGCCCCATCCGCCGCGATAGACACCTCCTGCCGCGCCGGGTCGATGCCCAGCACCCGCGCCTGCACAAAGCGGCCACCCCGCCGCGCGAGGGCCGGGCCGTAGGCCAGGCCGGGCGGCGTCGCGCCCGCCAAGGCCTCGTGCAGCCTGATACGCTGCACAAACCCCGGGCGCTGATCGACCAGCGTGATCTGCGCGTTGCCGTGGCGCGCCACCCGCGCCGCCGCCAGCATGCCGGCGTACCCACCACCAAGCACCAGCACCCGCGCCATTGTTCGCGTACGCATAACGTCGCTCCTTTCTGATACTGTGGGCGACCCCGCTGCCCCTGCCTCCGTACCGGGCAGAGCCAGCAGCGGGCGCGCCAACGCAATCAGGACGAGCGAAGCGCCACGAATGTGACATGGCTATGCACTTGGGCCGGCCTCCACCGGCGCATCCTGGCTGGCCGGCAAAAACGCCAGCACCAGCGGAAAATCAAATTGAAAGTAGCCGGCCGAGATCACCAGCGGGCGCAGCCACACCCGCTCGGCGGCCAGCGCCACCTCGATCGTCACCGCTGGGTGCAGCCGCCGCGCGCTCGGGTCGGCGTCGAAGGCGGTGTCGGCGCGCACGCCGCGCCAGTGCTGCTCGAACTCGGGCAGCGCCATCAGGCGCTCCACCAGGGCCTGGTACCATGGCTCGAACTGGCAGAGCATGTTCGCCATCTTAAAGGCGTAGATCGTCTGCCGGGCCATGCGCGTCCACGACGCGCGGTTGCCGATCAGGTTCGGCCACAGCGGCAGCGCCGGGTCGAACAGCAGGTGCAGCACATTGCGCTGCTCGGGCGCGATCGCCGCGAGCTGCGCCGGGCTGATCGCGAACGAGTCGAGCATGTGATCGTTCTGGTAGTGGATGCTCCAGTCGCGGTTGATCACCATCGCCGGGATGTTCAGCTGCCGGGCGACGCCGATCGCCACCGGCAGCAGCTCGCCGAGCCGCCCGCCGGTGAGGTACGGCGGCACCGGCGCCAGCTGCGCCGCCAGCAGCAGGTGGTTGCGCTCGTGCAGGGTGCAGTTGAGGTAGCCGGCGATCTCCATCACGATCTCGCGGCGCGGCGGCCGGGTGATCCGACCCTGGCGCATCTGCTTGTAGCTGCTGTAGACCATGTCTTCCAGCTCGGTGCGGTGCCAGCTGCGCGGCCCCCAGGCGTCGTCGCGCCAGCGCGGGCTGCCTGGCGCGGCCTGCTGCTCGGCGCGCCGCCGCTCGAGCAGCTCTTCGACCGCAGCGACAAACTCGCGGCAGTCGGGGTGCACGCGCGCGAGGTTGGCTGCCTCGGGGCCGGCGGGCCTGGTCACGGCTTGCTCCTTTGGCGATCAAAACGGGCCGCATGCCAGGTCAGCATGCAGCCCGTGTACAATACCATAGCCGATGGCGCGGCTCAACTCGCGCGCGCGGCGCGCTTGATCAGCCGGGCAACTGCGCGCGGCCGGGCGATCGGCGAGGCGTGGCTGCACTCGATCTCGATCGTCTCGGCGCCAATGCGCTTGGCCATCCAGCGCTCGGCCTCGGGCTGGATCACCCGATCTTGCGTCGATACCTGGTACCACGAGCGCAGGGTGCGCCACGCCGGCGCGATCTGCAGCGGCTCGCCGAATGCGCCGACGGCGATCGGCCGCTGCGTGGCGGCGAGCACGGCCGCGCGCTCGGCGTCGATGTCCTGCACAAAGCCAGCCCCGAAGTTCGCCCGGTCGAGATACACCAGCGTCTGCGGGTTGTCGAACGCGCCGTCGGGCCTGAAGAACTGCCCGGCGAACGCCGGGCCGTACTGCTGGCCGAACTGGTTCACCAGGCCAAACAGGCTCTCGCCCTCGTCGAGCGCGAAGCCCGCAAGGTACACCAGCCCAACCGCATTCGCCAGGCCGCTGGCCGCGCCGCTGATCACCGCGCCGCCATACGAGTGTCCCACCAGCAGCGCAGGCGCCGCCAGGTCGGCTACGAACTTGCGCGTGGCTGCGATGTCGGCGCTGAGCGAGCCGAGGCCCACCGCCGGCGCCACGACGGTGTAGCCGTCGTCTTCAAGCGAGCTGATTACGCGCCCCCAGCCGCTGCCGTCGGCCCAGGCGCCGTGTACCAGTACGATGATCGGTTTTGCCGTGTTCTCAGTCATTGATTTCCCGCTTTCTGCTGCCTGCGCAGTGCTTCCCAAACTTGCCGCGCCGGCCAGCCCGGCCGCCAGCGCGGCGCCGGCTCCCATGATCACGCGCCGCCGCGAGATCGCGCCGCGACGCGCGTGTTCGCCCTGTGCCATTGTGCCCTCGCTACCCTGGCCGCGCTACTCGCGCGACCTGCTAGCATCCTACACCCCCGCCAAAGGACAAAATGTCCGGCGCGCTCTGGTACAATAGCGCTGCCTCCCGGAGCCGCGACATGTGCTGGAGTGTTCCATGTTTTTCACCGCCGAAAAGTTAAGCCTGCGCATCCCCGAGATCATCGCCGCCGCGACGCGCGATACCCGCCCGGTCGAAGGCGTGCTGGCCTGCGTGGCGCCCGGCGCGCCCGCCGAGAGTACCATGGCCGCCGCACCCGATCCCGATGCTCCCGGCTGGTTCGCGCTGGCGCCCGGTATGCCATGGGGCGGCGCGCCGGGCCTGCCGCCCGATGCGCCGCAGCCCTCGATCGGCTGGAACATTCCGGCGAATGGCGGCGGCAACCACTGGCTGCGCGCCACACTGGCCGTGCCCGACGAGTGGCGCGGCCGCCAGGTGCTGCTTGCGCTGAGCTGGGAGGATCGCGGCCTCGCCGGCAGCGTCGAGGCGATCGTCTACCTCGACGGCCGCGCGCTCGCCGGGATCGACGAGTTTCACCGCGCGGTGCTGCTGCCCGCCACAGCCCACGACGGCACGCACGAGCTGCTCATCCGCTGCTACACGCCGTACCGCCGGCCTTTTGGCGGCCTCGGCCTGCAGCTGCGCGACGAGACGATCTTTCAGCTTGGCTGCGCTATGCGCGCGATGCTCGAGGCTGCACGTACTTTTCGCGACGCCGACCCGGCCGGGCACGCGCTGCTGGCGCGCCTCAACACGGCGTATACACTGCTCGACTTGCGCGAAGGCTGGCAGAGCGCGCGCTTCGCCGAGTCGGCCCGCGCCG
>CALLYN010000877.1 GCA_937858455.1 uncultured Kouleothrix sp. | reverse complement strand
GGCGCCCGGCAAAGCCGGGCGCCGCACAAGAAAACACAAGTAATCAAACGGAGTTTGTATCAATCGCCCTGGGCCGCGCTCTAGCCTTCCACGGCCTGCTCGGCGCCAAGCGGCTGGCCCCAGGTGTCCTGGAACGCCAGCTCGTCGATGCCCTTGCGCTGCGGCGAAGTCCAGTCGATCGTCGGCCGCCGGATCGACGCATCTTCGTAGCCCAGCCGGCACAGCACCATCAGCTCGAAATCGTCGGGCACGCCCAGCAGCGCGCTCACCAGCGCCCACTTCTCGGGGATCTCCTGCGGCGTCGAGACGAACTGAAACCCCATGCCGAACGATGTCGCCGCCAGCCAGATCGTCTGGATCACCGCGCCGAGCGAGATCATAGTGTACAGCCCGGTAAGCTCGGCGGGCTTGTAGATCTCGCGCGAGAGCGCGATGCCCAGCAGCATCGGCGAGTTTTCCACCAGCTTGCGCGCGTCGTTGCCGAGCACATTTGGCACGCGCAGCGTCTTCATCACCGACACGCCGCGCTCGGTGAAGGCGTACTTGGCGAACGGCCGCAGCACCGCCGGGATGTTGTCGATATGGATGCCATCCTTGGTGGCCGACGCCTCCTCGGGCGTCAGCCGGAAGAACTTGCGGTACTGCAAGAAAAACCTGCCGTCGTCCATCAGGTCGCGCATCGACTCGCCGGCCACCCGGCCGAGCGCGCGCCGCCGCTCGGGATCTTCGACGATCACAAAGCGCCAGGGCTGCGAGTTGAAGTGCGAGGGCGCGCGGGCCGCCAGCTCGAAGATCGCGCGCTTGTGCTCGGGGGCCACCGGCCGGTCGGCGAAGGCGCCGTTGGTGGTGTGGCGGCGGCGGATGGCGTCGAAGAGATCCATTTGAAAGCCCCCTCTTGTAGGATTGTGAGGATGCACTGAATGAATACAGGCTACCGCAGATTCGAGTTTTCAAGACAAAGGACGAAAGACAGAAGACGAAACAGCGCCGTCTTTTGTCTTTCGTCTTTTGCCAAACCCGGTTCGGATGAGTGATAGCCTGTACGTAGTTCAACTTTCGCTAGGACATTCCGTAGCCTGAACAGGGTGAATGTCTAGTCTCTATGCTCCATACGGCACCCAGATATTCTTCACCTGCGTGGCGTGGCGCAAAAACTCGGCCGCGTCGTCGGCCAGCCAGTCGCGCGCGCGCCCGTGGCTTACCCACGTCTGCTTCAGGTTGCTGGCCGAGGCGCGCTCGGCCGCCGCGCTGCCCTCGGCGCCGCCGAAGTACCAGATCGCGTCGACGTCGTTGTGCTCGGCGAGCACGTTCGCCAGCGGGTCGCGCGCGCCGGTGACGATGTTCACCACGCCGCCGGGCAGGTCGCTAGTGTCGAGCACCTGGTACAGGTCGGTGGCCGGCAGCGGCGCCACCTCCGAGGGGATGAGCACCACCGTGTTGCCCATGGCGATGGCGGCGGCAAGCGCGGTGACGCAAGCCAGCAGCGGGCGCTCGTCGGGGCAGGCGATCCCGATCACGCCGATCGGCTCGTTCATCGCCAGCGTCACGCTGCGCAGCGGCGTGGCGTGCACCGCGCCGTCGTACTTGTCGGCCCAGGCCGCGTAGGTGAACAGGCGCTCGATCGCGGCCTCGACCTCGGCGGCGGCGGCGGCCTGGCTGTAGCCGGGGGCGTCGGCAAGGCGCCGCACGAACTCGGCGGCGCGCGCGCTCAGGTTCTCGGCGATGTAGAACAGGATCTGCGCGCGGTTGTGCGCCGTCTGGTCGGCCCACTTGCCGGCCGCGCGCGCCGCCTCGACGGCGTTGCGAATATCTTTGCGGTTGCCGTCGCCCACCTCGCCGAGCAGGCGCCCCTGCGCGCCGTACACCTGGCGGCTGTAGCCGCTGTCGGGGCGCGCCTGCTTGCCGCCGATATACAGCTTGGGCGTGCGATCGATCGGCGGGACGGGCGAGCTGCTGCCCTCGGCCGCCACGAAGCTTTCGGCTTTGGTCGCTTGGCTCTCGTCTTTGGTCGCTTGGCTTTCGTCTCGCGGCCTGAGGTACTCGTACAAGCCCTCGACCCCGCCCTCGCGCCCAAAGCCGCTCTCGCGGTAGCCGCCGAAGCCCGCCGCCGCGTCGAACTGGTTGGTGCAGTTGACCCACACCACGCCGGCTTTGATCTGGCGGGCCACGTCGAGCGCCAGGTTGATATCTTCGCTCCACACGCTCGCCGCCAGGCCGTAGCGCGTATTATTTGCGAGCGCCACCGCCTCGGCCGGCGTGCGGAAGGTGCTTGCCACCAGCACCGGGCCGAAGATCTCGACCTGCGCGATCGTCGCGGCGGGCGCCACGTCGGTGAACAGCGTCGGCGGGAAGAAGTAGCCGTCGGCCGGGCAGGCCCACGAGGGCTGCCACAGCGTCGCGCCCTCGGCCTGGCCCTGCGCCACCAGCCGCTCGATCTTCTGCAGCTGGGCCGGCGCGACGATCGCGCCAATATCGATGGCCTTGTCGAGCGGGTCGCCGACGCGCAGCTTCTCCATGCGCGCGCGCAGCTTGCCGATCAGGCGCGGCGCCACGCCCTCGTGCACCAGCAGGCGCGAGCCGGCGCAGCACACCTGGCCCTGGTTGAACCAGATCGCGTCGACGACGCCCTCGACCACGCTGTCGAGGTCGGCGCTGTCGAACACCACAAACGGCGACTTGCCGCCAAGCTCAAGCGAGATCTTTTTGCCGCTGCCGGCGGTGGCCGTGCGAATAATCTTGCCGACCTCGGTGCTGCCGGTGAAGGCGATCTTGTCGACGCCGGGGTGCCTCACAATCAGCTCGCCGACCTTGCCGTCGCCGCTCACGATATTCACCACGCCGGGCGGCAGGCCGATCTCGTCGCAGATCTCGGCGAACGCCAGCGCCGTGAGCGAGGTCCACTCGGCCGGCTTGAGCACGACGGTATTGCCCATCGCCAGCGCCGGCGCGATCTTCCAGGCCAGCATGAGCAGCGGGAAGTTCCAGGGGATGATCTGGCCGACCACGCCGAGCGGCGCGTACAGTGGCAGGCGCGAGTGCATCAGCTGGGCCCAGCCGGCGTGGTGGTAGAAATGGCGCGTCGCAAGCGGAATGTCGATGTCGCGGGTTTCGCGGATGGGCTTGCCGTTGTCGAGCGTCTCGAGCACCGCAAGCATGCGCGCGTGCTTTTGCAGCTGGCGCGCCAGCGCGTACAGGTAGCGCGCGCGCGCGTGCCCCGGCAGCTGCGACCAGCCCTCGAACGCGCGCCGCGCCGCCGCCACGGCCCGCTCGACATCCTCGGCATTGGCCTGGGTGATGCGCGCGAACGCGCGGCCATTCGCCGGGTTCACGCTGTCGAACAGCCGATCCTCGGCCGGCGGAGTCCACGCGCCGTCGATATACATGCCGAAGCTGCGGCCGTGCGCGTCGAGCCACGCATTCGCCGGCGCGGCGCTCTCGGGCGCGGGGCCGTACGCCATCGTCTCTAGTATCTCTGCTACTCGATTCGTCATTGATGCTCGTCCTTTGCGGGGGTGGCCAAAGACCAAGAACCAAAGACGAAAGACCAAAGACCAAAGACGAAAGACCAAAGACCAAGAACACCCCCCCTTTCGTCCTTCGTCCTTCGTCCTTTGTCATTCGTCCGAGGCCACAGATCAAGAACCGAGGACAACCCCGCTTTCGTCCTTCGTCCTTTGTCATTCGTCCGAGGCCACAGATCAAGAACCGAGGACAACCCCGCTTTCGTCCTTCGTCCTTCGTCCTTCGTCCTTTGTCGTTCGTCCGAGGCCACAGACCAAGAACCAAGAACACCCCCCTTTCGTCCTTCGTCCTTCGTCCTTTGTCATTCGTCCGAGGCCACAGATCAAGAACCGAGGACAACCCCGCTTTCGTCCTTCGTCCTTTGTCGTTCGTCCGAGGCCAAGGTCAAGAACGCCTCTTTCTTTGGTGCTACGCCATAGGGTGGCGGAAGCTGGCGGAGTACTGGCCGGTGACGAAATGCTCGAGCTGGCGCTCGATATCGCCCAGCAGCGAGCTGGCGCCGATGCGGAACAGCTCGGGCCGCAGCCACTCGTCGCCCAGCTCCTCCTTCATCAGCGTCAGCCAGTCGAGCGATTGCTTGGCGGTGCGGATGCCGCCGGCAGGCTTGAAGCCGATCTTGTAGCCGGTGCGCTCGCCATACTCGCGGATGGCGCGCGCCATCACCAGGCTCACCGGCAGCGTCGCATTGGCGGTTTCCTTGCCGGTCGAGGTTTTAATGAAGTCGGCGCCGGCCATCATGCACACCACGCTGGCCTGGGCGACGGTGCGCAGCGTGCCAAGCTCGCCGGTGGCGAGGATCGTCTTCATGTGCGCGTCGCCGCAGGCTGCCCGAAAGGCGCGCACCTCGTCGTAGAGCGCCTGCCAGTCGCCGTTTAGCGCGTGCTGGCGCGAGATCACAATATCGATCTCGGCCGCGCCGTCGGCCACCGACGCGGCGATCTCGCGCAGCTTCAGGTCGAACGGCGTTTGGCCGGCCGGGAAGCCGGTAGATACCGCCGCGACCGGGATGCCCGAGCCGCGCAGCGCGTCGGCGGCGGTAGCGACAAAGGCGTGGTACACGCACACCGCGCCAACGCGCACGTGTGGCACGCCGAGCGCCTCGAGGATGTCGGCGCGCACGGGCTGGCGGGCCTTGCCGCACAGCCGCCGCACCGTGCCGGGCGTATCGTCGCCGGCGAGGGTGGTCAGATCCATGCATTCGACCGCGCGCAGCAGCCATGCGGCCTGCCAATGCTGCTTCACCGTGCGCCGGCCCGGCAGCGTGGCGGCGCGGCGCTCGACGGCGCTGCGGTTGATACGGATCTCGTCGACCCAGCCGCGATCAAAGGCGCAGCCGGGGTTGCGCTCGGCGTGTGCTGCGGGCGCCGGCGCCGCGCGCCCATTCTTTTGCTCGTTCGTCGAGACATGTGCCATAGCTGTTTCCTCGCTCGTATGCGCGGGATTATAGCATAGCCGGCGCGGGCTGGAAGGTTGGTGGGGTGATGTGGTATTACGCATCCGGCCAGTCGATCTCGACAAACACATCGCCGTTTTCGACATACGCGCGGTACGTCGCGATGCGAATGCCGACCGGCGGGACGATCGCCTTTCCGGTGCGCACGCTGTAGGTCCACCCGTGCCACGGGCATGTCACCGTGTCGCCGATCAGCGCGCCGGCCGAGAGCGGCCCGCCCTCGTGGCGGCAGGCGTCGCTGAACGCATAGATAGTGCCGCCGACATTCGCCAGCGCGATCGGCAGCCCGTCGACCTCGGCATAGCGCATGGCGCCGGGCGGGATGTCGGCGAGCGCCGCGACGCGGGTTGATTCTTGCATAGTTTTACGCGCCGGTCTAAAACCAAATTCGCTTGATGACTGACACTTTGGTGGGGTTTGGGGGCGGCTTCGCCGC
>CALLYN010000876.1 GCA_937858455.1 uncultured Kouleothrix sp. | reverse complement strand
GGCCGGCCCCGCGCGCTCGCTGCTCAGCATCTACAACGCCGAGCGCGCCAAAGAGCAGCAGGAGCCGGCGCGCGATATTCCGGGCGCCTGGAAGGACGCCGCCGAGGCCTGGCAGTGGCGCACGCGCGCGGCCGCCTGGGATGCCGCCGAGCAGCAGAAACGGCGCGACGCATACGACGCCGAGCGCGAGGAAGACCACGAGGCACGCGTAACCCTGCTCAAGCTCGCGCACGCCAAGCTGTTTCACGCGGTCAATGCGCTCGATCCGAAGCAGATGCGCGCGAGCGACGTGATCGACGGCATTCAGATGGTCGTCCGCGAGCTGCGCGCCGAGTACGACGACCTCCCGACCCAGCCGATCGACTTTGCGAGCCTGAGCGATGAAGAGCTGAGGGCGATTGCGCGCCCAAGGCGGTGAGGGGGCCTTGTGCGGACTACCGCAAAGAGCTACCCCCATTCATATCAGGCGCGCGCCGGCGCTGAGCTGGAGCTGCGGCGCCGCCAGGCCACGGCGGCGCGCGACGCGAAATACCAGGCCGACCCCGAGGGCTACGCACGCGACGTGCTCGGCGTCCAGTGGTGGCACAAGCAGGGCGCGATCGCCCGGTCGCTGATCACCCCGCCCTACCGCACGCTGGTCAAAGCCTGCCACAACGTCGGCAAGACGCACCTGGGCGGCGGCCTGGTCAACTGGTTCTTCGACAGCTTCTCGCCGTCGATTACCCTCACCACCGCGCCGACGGCGCGCCAGGTGCGCGCGCTGCTCTGGAAAGAGGTGCGGCAGCAGCGCAAGGGCCGTGGCGGCTTCCCTGGCCCAAAGATGCCCCGGCTGGAGTGGGGCGAGCACTACTTCGCCCACGGCTTCACCGCCACCGACGGCGAGGCGTTCCAGGGCCACCACGGCCGGAACATGTTCTTCCTGTTCGACGAGGCGGTCGGCGTCGACCCGGTCTTCTGGGAGACCACCGAGTCGATGTTCGCCGGCGAGGGCCACGCCTGGCTGGCGATCTTCAACCCGACCGACACCAGCAGCCAGGCCTACGCCGAGGAGGAGAGCGGCGGCTGGCACGTCATCAGCCTCTCGGTGCTCGAGCACCCGAACATCGCCGCCGAGCTGGCCGGCCTGCCGCCGCCGTTCCCCTCGGCGATCCGCCTGGCCCGTGTCGACACGTTGGTTCGCAAGTGGTGCCGCCCAATCGACGGGCCGCAGCACAAGATCAGCGATATCGAGTGGCCACCCCAGAGCGGGAAATGGTGGCGCCCCGGCCCGATCGCTGAAAGCCGCCTGCTCGGCCGCTGGCCCAGCCAGGCCACCAACAGCGTCTGGAGCGATGGACTCTGGCAGGCCGTTTCTAGTCTCATCCTGCCGCAGCCGGATAGCCCGATCGAGATCGGCTGCGACGTGGCCCGGTTCGGCGACGACTACACCGCCATCCACGTGCGGCGCGGCCCGACCTCGCTCCACCACGAGAGCGTGAACGGCTGGAGCACCAGCGAGACGGCGGGCCGGCTGAAAGCGCTGGCCGGGCAGTACGGCCAGCCGATCGGCATGGATCCCAAGAAGGTGCTGATCAAGATCGACGACGACGGCGTCGGCGGCGGCGTGGTCGACAAGGCCGAGGGCTACGCCTTCGTCGGCCTCAGCGGCAGCGAGACCGCGATCGACGCCGAAGGCTACCCGAACCGTCGATCGGAGCTGTGGTTCGCGGTCGCGGAGCGGGCCGAGCGCGGCGCGCTGTCGCTCGCCCACCTGCCCCTTGAGACGCTGCGCGAGCTGAAGCGCCAGGCGATGGCGCCGACCTGGAAGCCCGACAGCGCCGGCCGGCGCGTCGTCGAGCCCAAGGACGTGACCAAGAAGCGCATCAAGCGCAGCCCCGACGATATGGACGCACTCAACCTGGCCTACGCACCGATCGTGGCGCGCAAGGTCGAGGGCGTGCATCTGGGAGTATGGAGACGGCGATGAGCAACGCGTGGATCGATCCAGGACTGAAAGCAGCCGCGAGCACCCCCATCGCACCGCCACCGCTCGACGGCCTGGTCATCCGCATGGGCGTGCTCGACTACACCGTGCGCGTCGAGCGCGACGTGCGATCGAGCGATGACGCGAAGCTGTACGGCGAGATCCGCTACGGCGCCGGCACCATTCGCGTCGATGCCGACATCACACCGGCCTTTCAGGCGGTGGTGCTCTGGCACGAGCTGGTGCACGGCCTGCTTGAGCAGGCTGGCCAGGAGCAGAGCGAGGCCACCTGCAATTCGATCGCGTTCGGCGTCGTGCAGCTGCTCCGTGACAACCCCAACCTCGCCGCGCTGACCGTGGCGACCCTGACCCCGAAGGATAACCATGGCACCGAATAACCTGCTGCTGCGCGAGATCCCGCTCAAAGTCGTACCGCTGGCCGATGGTCGTTTTCTGCTCAGCGTCGCCGTGGAGAGCGGCGCGGTCGGTGGCGGCGGAAGCGGCGACGCAAGCGCCGCCAACCAGCTGACGCAGATCGGCGCCGAGCAGGCCATCCAGGCGGCGCTTGGCGCCCCGGCCGATGCCAGCGCGAGCGACGATAGCGGCACGTGGTCGCTCACCGCGCTGATCAAGCGCCTGGCGGGAAAGCTGCCGCCCTCGCTCGGCCAGAAAGTGAAGACGCAAAGTCTTCCGGTGGTACTGCCGAGCGACCAGATCCTGAGCGCAGTACCAACCGATCCCGCCGCCACCACTGGCACGATCACCGCGCAGGATACCAACAGCACCAGCGCGGCTGGCCAGGGCGGGCAGACACGCATCAGCGGCAATCCGACCGCGGGCAGCGCAGTGGTGGCCACGTTCAGCGGCGCGGCGTCATTCGCGATCCAGGTCGATTTGGGAAGCGCCACCGGGACAGTACAGTTCGAGCGCTCAATTGACGGCGGCACCACCTGGGTGCCGATGATGCTGCCGTTGTATGGCGTGGCTGCATCAAGCGTCACGAGTGTCACTGCCTCATGCGTGGCGCATGGTAGCGCCGGCGCCAACACGGCCGTGCGTGTCCGCGCCACCGGGGCGATCGGCGGTACGGGCGGAATCGCTATCCGCATTCAGCCAAGCTACGGGCTCTCTGTGGTTGGCGCGGCACAGGCGGGCCTGTGGACGCTCGGCCAGCTGCCCGGCACACTAGCCGCAAACGGTGGGCTGAAGATCGAGGGCGTAGCGGGCGGAGTGCCAGCGCCGACGCAGGCGGGTGGGTACACCACAACGGTTGCGCCAACCATCACGGTATCAACCAGTCCGGCCTACAGCGCCGGCGATCTCGTGGGTGGCAAACTCACCTTACCGAGCATCGTGCGCACGTCGGGCGGCACGGCACTATTGCAATCGCTGCTGCTGCGCGACACGAGCAACCAGAAGGCCGCGCTTGAGCTGATCATCTTCGACAGCGATCCCAGCAGCACCACGTTCACGGATAACGGCGCGCTGAGCATCCACGCCAACGACGCGCCAAAGATCATCCGCCGAATCTCAATTGCCGCCTCCGACTATGTAACGATCGGCACTGTGGCCTATGCTGATGTCGGGCCAATCGGGAAGGTTCTAAAATCCGCCAGCGGCGTGGATCTGTACGCCTGCCTCGTAGCGCCGGCCGGCAGCACACCAACCTACGCAACAACCGCCGCGCTATCGCTGGCTGTTGGTGCGCTACAGGATTAAGTGATGCCACTTCCGCGCACCATCGGAACCGGGCGAGTTCTTCAAGCCGCGCGCGTCGCCGCGCCAGTCAACACGGCGCTGCCCGCGATCTCGGGCACGCTGGCGCCAGGGCAAACGCTGACCGCCAGCACTGGCACGTGGAGCGGCGCGCCCGCGAGCTACAGCTATCAGTGGAAACGAGGCGGGGTGGCGATCGGCGGCGCCACCAGTAGCACGTACGTCGTGCAATCTGCGGACATCGGTACGACGCTGACCGTGACGGTCACGGCGAGCAATGCCGGGGGCGCGACGGCGGCAACGAGCGCCGGCAGCGCAATATCCTCGTTGCACAGTAGTCTCACTGCGTACTGGCAGATGGAGGCGGCGAGCGGCAATCGCGCGGACGCAACCGGGCGCGGCAACACGTTGACCGACAGCGGCGGCACAACCAGCGGCGTAGGCATTATTGGCAACGCGGCGCAGTTTAGTGCATCAAATCTGAGCATCGCAAACAACGCGGATGTGGCGGGCGGCGATGTCGATATAACGATCGCGTTCTGGCTCTATGTGCCGAGCGGCGGATCGGGCTTCCCCGAGATTTTTGGCGTCGATGAAACCCTTGCGAACCGAAACTATTCCGCATTTCTGAATATGAGTACGAATGTGCTCACTATGCAGTTCTTTCGCAGCGGGCCTACCGCTGTCACGCGCACAATTACTATCAGCCGCGATGTGTGGCAGCTTGTGATTGTGTGGCACGACTCGGTGAACGACCTGATGGGGATCCGTCTCAACGGCGGCGCCGATAGCACGGTGGCGACGGGCGGCGTATTGCAGGCCAACGGCACATCGCCGCTACAAATTGGCCGGGCAACATCAACTGGCACGCGCATTCCGACAGGATCGCGGATTGATGAGTTTGGGATCTGGCGGCGCGTGCTTACGAGCGGCGAGCGCACCACGCTCTACAACAGCGGTGCGGGGAAAACCTGG
Organism: uncultured Kouleothrix sp.; assembly: GCA_937858455.1. GTDB lineage: Bacteria > Chloroflexota > Chloroflexia > Chloroflexales > Roseiflexaceae > Kouleothrix. The sequence goes on along the minus strand of CALLYN010000876.1, from coordinate 2,274 downwards.
CCTTTTTTGTAATGTCAACGTTGGAGGCGGCGCTCACCGCAATGCAGAGCACCGATACCATCGAGATACCGGGAGGCGTCTATCCGCTCCTCAGCCCGCAGATCCGCCTGCGGGGGACGGTGCGCGCGGCGCCAGGTGCGCGCGTTGTCTTTGTCGCCGCAGACGGCACGGCGCCGGGCGTCGAGGTGCAGAACGGCGCGATTGTAGACGGCATCTGGTTCGGCGGCACGAAGCAGCCGGCCGACCGGCCGTTCATCATCAAAAATGATGTCACGGTGCGCAACTGCACGCTGTTTGGCTACTATGGCGGGATTGTCGAGGGTGGCGGCGCGCGCAATACAATCCAGGGCTGCCGCTTTGTCCACTGCGGAACCGACGCGCTGTGGCACGCAATTTACATCAGCAATGGCGCCGCAGACCATTGGACGTTGATTGAGGATTGCGTGTTTCTCGGCGGCAGTGGCTACGGGACGCAACTGTGGCACGGCCCGAGCAACGTCACGATTCGGCGCAACGTCTACGCGGCCGGCGAGTGGATGCTTGTAGCGCAAGGCAACGGGCATTGCGTTGAGTCGAACGTCTTTTGGAGCAATCGCGGCGGCGCAACCGGGATGCTCGGGGTGTTTCTGGCAGCGGGGACGTACAACGTGCGAAACAACCTATTCGGGAGCAGCGCACTCCGCGCCTACACAACGGAGACAACCGAGGCAACGATGGACGGCAATGTGTTCTACGCAGACGCGCCGGGGCGTTTCGGCACGAATCAGCGTATCGTCACTGGCCTGCCCGGCATTGCCCCCAGCGCCGTTGATCAGGCGATTACCGACCTGCTGGCGGCGTTTGCGCAGCCGGCGACGCACATCCAAGCCGATCCGACAATTGACGCATTGTTCGCCGTGTGCACGCGCACGGTGGACGCCGCGCTCGGGCGCTAGCCCCACCACCTGAGAACCGCATGCCCAGCATCTTCGAGCTTCCCGAATTCGAACCCTACCGCCAGGGCTGGCAGGCCCGCTGCGCGCGCTACCGCCGCAACCGCGAGTACTACGACGGCCGCGCCTACGAGCGGATCCGCGCGACCGCGCTGCAGCTCGGCTTGCCCCAGCGGCTGTACGAGGGCACGCGCACGCTGTTTTCGCCACTCCGGCGCGTGGTGCGTGTCGACTGCGCGAAGATCCCGGCCGGCTGGGCGCTGCCCCGCGACGCGAGCGTGGCGACCCAGGAGCGCGTGAAGACGCTGCGCAAGCTCGCCGGCGCGGACATGGAGTACGGGCGCTTCCTCAAGCGCGCGGCCGTGAACGGCGAGGCCGGGCTGATGCTCTCCGGCGAGCCGGCCAACCCGATCATCTCGGCGCTGCGGCCCGACGAGATCGTGCTCGGCACGCTGCCTGACACGCGACCATTCGCCATGATCCTCAAGCGCAGGGTCATCGGCGGCGTGCCCTACCTCGGCCAGAGCTACTTCATGCCCGGCGCGATCGACGAGTGGGCCATGGTCGTGACCGCAGACCTGGTGACGATCTACCACGACGGGGGGCTCGTCGGGCGCAGCCCGAACGCCTTCCGCTTCATCCCGGTGCTGCTCAGCGTGTACGAAGAGGGCGAGGACGGCTGTGGCGAGAGCGCCTTTCACGGCGTGCTTGAGCTGCTCGACCGGGTGAACGAGATCGCCAGCCTGACGCTGGACACGATCGCCCGCAACGCCGAGCCGCTGCTCGTCGGCACCGGAGTCACCGAGGTGCAGCGCGACGACAGCAGCGACGCGCTGCTGTCGCAGAACCCGGACGCCAAGTTCTACACGATCGACCCCAACCTGGCGATCGCCGAGACGCTCGCGTTCATCCAGGACGTGCGCGGCGAGTTCAAGACCCTCTTGCCGCAGCTCACGATCGACCGCCTGGGCAGCATGTCCGACCTGGCCTACGACACCGTCATCACGATGATGCAGGAGCTCGGCGACCACATCGTCGACGTCCGCACCAACGTCGACGTCGCGATCGAGACGATCGAGCGCTGGATCATGGGCACGCAAGGCGGCATCCCCGACGACTACGAGCTCGACCGCGATCGGCGGTGGCTCGCCCTCACCGAATCACAGCAGCTCGACCTGGAGTCGAAGCGGCTGGCGATAGAAGCCCAGAAGCGGCTGGCGACAGCGCCGGCCGCGCCCACACCGCCGGCGCCAGGCGCGCCCGGCCAGGAGACCCCCAATGCCACCCGAGCAGGAGCAACAGCCCAGCGGCCAGGCGCCGCCGAAGACGACGATGAGTGAGT